>JANXYW010000392.1 GCA_025355835.1 Chloroflexota bacterium | reverse complement strand
GGCGTCGGCATCTTCGCCTGCATCACGATGGCGCAGATCGCGGCGCATTCATCGCACCCGACGGTGGCGCTGCTGCTCGTGGCGCTTGCCGGGGCCGGCCTTGGCTTCATGCCATTCAATTTGCCGCCGGCGTCGGCGTACATCGGCGACTCCGGAGCGTACGTAATCGGCTTCATTCTCGGCACGCTATCGATTCGTGCTGCCACGGGTCCGACGAACGAAGTCTTTATCGCGGTGCCACTCGTCGCCTTCGGCTACCCGATCTTGGACGGCGTGCTTGCGCCGACGCGGCGTCTCCTCCAGCATCGCCACCCGATGATCGGCGACGAGGATCACATCCACCATCGGCTCGAAGCGTACGGCGCGGGGCCACGCGGCACCCTCGTCGTGATCTGGGGTCTCGCGCTCCTCTTCTCGATCGGCGCGATCCTGCTGCACTACTTTCAGGAGACTTGGATGGAAGTGTCCGTGCTCGCAGCCATGGCGGCGATCGTCGCCGCAACCCTCCTACGTCTCGGCTACATTCTGACGATGTGGAATAGCCGGAGCGTCGTCTGGCTGCGCCAGCGCGTCTTCGCACCAAACGAAACGGCGCCACGCTCGCACGAGTGAACCTGCTGACTACGCACCGCGGCGGCGTCCGACAACCCGCCCGACCGCATTCGCAGCCAGCACCGATGCACAGCGTGCGACGATGCCAATCGCCGTCACCGCGTCGCGTGCTGCATTGCTACGCAGATGCTTGCGGTAATACCGCCACATGCTGCGATGCCGCTCGACCACCAGCCGCGAGGACGTGCTCTGGCTAACGCCGATGCTGTGATAGACCGACACGGCCGGCTCATACACGACGCGATAGCCCGCATCGTGCGCGCGGCGGCAGAAATCCACATCCTCATTGAACATGAAATACCCGGCGTCCCAGCCGCCCAGCCGATCGTACAACGCGCGTGAGAACATCAGCGCCGCGCCGCTAACCCAATCGACATCGCGCTCCGCTGCGTGGTCGAAGTCCGCCATAAGATAGCCGCGCGAATAGCGATTGCCAGGGAGCAGCTTCGTCAGCAGAGAATAGCGATTGAACAGCGCTGTCGAGTAGCCTGGGAAGGCGCGGCAACTCAGCTGGAGCGTTCCGTCGTCGTTCAGCAGCTTCGGCGCGACAACGCCAACATCCGAATGCTCGCGGAGGTATCGCGACAGCGGCGTCGTCACGTCGCTTTCGAAATACGCATCCGGATTCAACTGCATGATGTACGCGCCGCCGGACGCGGCGACGCCATCGTTGATGGCCGCCGAAAGCCCGCCGTTTGTGGCGCGCCGCAGAACCTTCACCCACGGATAGTCGCGCGCGATCATATCGGCGGTGCCGTCGCTTGATGCGTTGTCTACAACGATCACCTCGCGGGACACTTCGCCCTGATACCGCTGCAGTGCATCGAGGCAGAGTCCGATGACGGAGCGCGAGTTGTACGTGACGATCACGGCGGAGACGTCAACGCTCATGGTGATGCGGGCTGCCGCGCGGCAGCCCGGGCGTAGACGCTGTGCGTTTCGTCAGCCGCCCGACGCCAACTGAACTCCGCTGCCCGGACGAAGCCGCGAGTCGAGAGATCGGCCCGCAAATCCGCATCTTCCAGCAGACGCCGGAGCCCTTCGCGGATCGCATCGACAGACAGCGGATCGACGAGCACCGCAGCATCACCCGCGACCTCAGCAGTGGCAGAGATATTCGACGTGAGCACCGGCACGCCGCAAGCCATCGCCTCAATCACGGGCAGCCCAAAGCCTTCGTGCAACGAGGGAAACGCGAACGCATCTGCGGCCGAGTACAGCGCCGGAAGATCCCCGTCGCTCACGTACCCCAGGTACCGGACGCGATCGCGCATGCCGAGTTCCTCGACGATTGCTAGTTCTTCGTCGAACTTCCACGCCCTCTGCCCGACGATCACGAGCTGTTGCTGCAAACCCGCATCGCGAAGCATCGCCATCGCTCGTATCAGCCGGACGCGATTCTTTCCCGGTTCCAGGCTCCCCACGCTCAGCACAAACGGCCCGTCGATACCGTGCGTCCGCGCGACCGCCTTCGCTGTTTCAGTTGGCACGGGTACGAAACGCGCGGCAGCCGCTTCGTACACGGTCACGACGTTCGTCGGCGATACGCCCAGTGTGCGCACGATGTCGTCGCGCGCGGCATCCGATGGCGCGATGATCGCGTCGGCGACGCGCGCCGACAGGCGTGTGAGTGTCTGCATGTACAGCCGTCGCGCGGGCGGATAGCGCTCCGGAATGCGGAAGAACGTCACGTCGTGGATCGTGACGACGCGCCGGCATCGCACGCCCGCGAGCGGCAGCGTGTGGTGCGTCGAGTGCAGCACATCGATGCCCATCACCGACAAATGTCGCGGCAGCCGCGTTTGCTCCCACGCCAGCCGCGACGGTCGAGACGATGCCCCAACGTGCTCGATACGCCAATTGCGCTTGCCCGCGACATCGTCGTCGAGCCAGTTGCCGCGCACGAACAGCGCGTAGCCATCATGTCGATCCCGATCGGCCATCGCCCGCACCAGCTCGATCGCGTACACACCCGCGCCAGCGGGCTTCGGCGGTACCGATGTTGCGTCGATTGCGATCCTCACAGGTCGCCCACCTGCACAGTGCGCCCCATGCGCCCGCGATAGTAGTCGACCGTGCCCTTCGTCATCGCACGCAGCAGCCGCCAGTCGCGCCGCACGATCATCTTCGCCGCAGTGATGAGGCGCGTGCCCAAGAAGTACGCCGTGAACCGCGCATAATCGAGACGCGATCGCGCGTGTTTGCGTACCAGGTAGATGCGATTGCGCGTGGCGTAGTACTGCTTGAACGGCGTCATCCAGCCGCCGCCGCTCGATCCGCTTTCGCGATGATAGATGACCGCCGATGGCTCGTACCGAATGCGATAGCCGCCCGCCTGCGCGCGCCGGATCCAATCCGTCTCCTCGTAGTACATGAAGAAGCGCTCGTCGAGTCGCCCCGCGTCACGAAACGCCTGCCGCGGCACCAACGCACAGCAGAAGCTGGCCGTCGCAAGATCGTCGCGCCGGACGTTCGTCGCGGGCCCGTCCGGGTGCCCCGCGAACGTGTCGCGAAACACGCCGAGACGCCAGTCGAACCCACCTGCGTGCGTGCTGACGAGGCGATGGTCTTCGGCGAACAGAATCTTCGGCACAACGATCGTCCGCTCGTCTGCGGCAGCGACCATGTTCGTCAGAAAGTCTGGCTCCAGCGTCGTGTCCGGGTTCAAGAACAGCACGAAGTCGACATCATCCACCAACTCGTGGTCGAATGGCACGTTCACGCCCGCAGCGAAGCCGATGTTTTCGGTGCAGCGCAGGCCAGTGAATGAAGCGCATCCGCCAAACGCCGCCTTGATCGTCGCCATCGAACCGTCGGTGGATCCCGAATCGACGACAACCAGTCGCCACGTTGAGAATGCGGTCGCCTTCAGAGAATCGCAGAATGCCTCGATGAACGTCGCGCTGTTGTAGTTCACGACCACGATCGCGACGCTTGCTTCGCCCGTCGACGCCGACTCAGACATCGGTCGCAATCCGTGCGTTCTCGATGTATGCCGCCAGCGCCTCGCGCCACGGGCGCAGCCTGGCGCCAAGCGCTGCAGCGCGCGTGTTCGCGAGGACGGAATACGCCGGCTTGCGCGGGCCTTCGTACCCGCGCGCTGCCAGTTCGGCCGCCGTCACCGGCTCGATCGTCACATCGGCTAGCCCGGCGAGCCGCAGAATCTCGACCGCCCAGTCGTACCGCGACGCTTCGCCTGCGTTTGTGAGATGGTAGATACCGGCGGGCGCCTTGCGCTCGATCAACTGTCCGAACGCCACCGCCAGGTCTTCGGTCGATGTCGGCGTAGCGACTTCGTTGGTGACGAAACTCAACGGTCGGCCGGATGCTGCGGCAACCTTCACTTTCTCAACGAAGTTGTTGCCGCCGGACCCGTACAGCCACGCAACGCGCACGACTAGCGTGTCGGGGCAGGCAGCCGCGGCCAACCACTCGCCATCGAGCTTCGAAATGGCGTACGCGTTGAGCGGCCCCGTCGCATCGGATTCCAGGTAAGGAGACGTCTTCTCGCCGTCAAACACCTCGTTCGTGCTGATCGCGATCAGCCGCGCGCCCACACGCCGGCACGCCTTCGCGATATTCTCGGCGCCGATGCCATTGATGGCGCGCGCGACTGCTGGCTCGCGCTCGCAACGTCCGGTGTCGGTGAGTGCGGCTGCATGGATCACAAGCGATGGCTCGTACCGCGCAACGGCGTCGTCGACGGAACGCGAGTTGGCCACATCTAAGTCGGCATGGCCCAGCGCGACGACGTCGTGCGCCGCTAGCGCGCGCTGCAGACTACTCCCAAGTTGGCCCTGACCACCGGTGACGAGAATGCGCATGTGGGTGCAGTGTAGCGCGGCGGCCTGGCGCTACGCGCACGTCAAGAGCTCGTGCCTGCATACGGTCGTGCGTTCGCCAGCCGGTCGCCGTACTGACGCTCGTAGTAGCGGCGGAAATCGCCAGACTTGATCGGCTCCCACCAATCGCGATGCTCGGCGTACCAGCGTGCCGTACGCGCTATCGTGTCCGTGTAGTCGTGCTCAGGCTGCCAGCCGAGCGCTCGCAGCTTCGACCAGTCCATGTAGTAGCAAGGGTCGTGGCCGGCGCGATCCTCGACGAACTGGATCAGATCGTACGGCTTGTCGAGCACGTCCAGGATCGTTCGCGCCGCGTCGATGTTCGAGACGTGGTTGTCTGCCTGGATGTTGTACGCCTCGCCCCGCTCGCCGCGCTCCAGCAGCAACAGCAAGGCGCGGACGTTGTCCTCGACGTACAACCGATCGCGAATCTGGAGGCCGTCGCCGTACACCGGCAGCGGCTGCCCGTCGAGGGCGTTCGTCACGAACAGCGGCATCGCCTTCTCCGGGTACTGATACGGCCCGACGTTGTTCGCCGGCCGCGCTACGACGACCTGTAGTCCGTACGTTTCGGCGAACGCGTGACACATCATGTCGCCCGCGGCCTTGCTGACGGCGTACGGACTGCGCGGCAGAAACGCGTCGTCCTCGCGCCGCGGGTTCTCCTTCGTCGCAGGGCCATAGACCTCGTCCGTCGAGATGTGCAGCACTCGCTCGACTTCGAGGTCTCGGGCGGCGACGAGCACGTTGTACGCCCCACGCAGATTCGTCTCCATGAAGTCGGCCGCGTCTTCGATCGAGCGATCGACATGCGACTCCGCAGCGAAGTTTACGACGGCGTCGCAGCCGCGCATCGCCGCGGCGACGGCTGCGGCATCAGCGACGTTTCCGTGCACGAACGCGTACCGCGTGTCGTCCGCCACGTCGGCAAGATTCCGAGGATTGCCCGCATAGGTCAGTGCGTCGAAGTTCACCACGTGCGCGTCGGGCCGCTGCGCCATCAGGTGACGAATGAAGTTGCTGCCGATGAAGCCCGCGCCGCCCGCGACGAACACCTTCTTCATCATGGCACCCGGATGCGGCTGAAATCGCCCAGCACTAGCTGATAGCCGCGCGGCTTCCGATCATCGCCCGCAAGCTCCACGTTGCGGCCGATGAGGCTCTGCTCGATGCGATGACCAAGATGCTTGATCGTCGTATTCTCGAGCACCATGCTGCCCGAAATCTCGCTCTCGACGACCTCGCAGTCGTGGTCGATCGACGTGAACGGACCGATGTACGAATTCTCGATGCGCGTGCGCTCTCCGATGATCACGGGGCCGCTGATCACGCTGTTGACGATCGTGCAGCCCGGCTGGAGGACAACGCGGCCGTGTAGCTTCGATGCGTCGTCGACCGTGCCTCCGAACCGGTCGTCGCGTAGCATCTCGAGCACGATGCGATTCGCCGCCAGTAGATCGTCGTGTTTGCCGGTGTCGATCCATTCGCCATCGACGACGTCAGCACGCACCTTCGAGCCATTGTCGAGCAACCATTGGATCGTGTCCGTGATCTCTAGCTCGCCTCGCGCCGACGGTTTGATGCTATCGATCGCTTCGAAGACACGGCTCGTAAACAGATAGATACCGATGACGGCGAGATCGCTGGGCGGTTCCTTGGGCTTCTCGACGACGCGTACAAGACGCTCCCCTTCGAACTGGGCGACGCCGAACTGCGTCGCATCCGATACGTGCTTGAGCAGGATCGCCGCATCGTCGTCGGACGCGTCGAATGTTTGGACGAACGGGACAATCCCGTGTGTCAGGAAGTTATCGCCGAGGAATGTCACAAACGGCACGCCGTTCATCCACTCGCGCGCCATGCCGACCGCCTGTGCGATGCCGCCCGGCTTCAACTGCTCGATGTAGTCGATCCGCGCCCCAAACGCTGAGCCATCGCCCGCGGCGCGCCGCACCTGGTCGCCGGTCTCCGGCGACACGATGATCGCGATATCGCGAATACCCGCCTCAACGAGCTGCTCGATCGCGTAGAAGACGATGGGCTTGTTGGCGATGGGCACGAGCTGCTTCGCGCCCGTGTACGTGAGCGGCCGCAGCCGGCTGCCTTTGCCTCCGCAGACGACGAGTCCCTTCATACGTCCCTTCATGCCGGGCAGTCTATCATCCGCATATGGTGCCATCTCGCGACCCCGACACATACAGCTTCGGCGTGAGCGGAGTTGGCCGCTAGCCCCAACATGCCGCGACTGGCAAGATCATCGCGAGACAAACGGCATCGCGGATTGGAGCGACCATGGACGTGCGGGGAAAGACAGCGATTGTTACGGGTTCCGCCGTAGGTGTCGGCCGGGCGACCGCGCTCGATCTCGCGCGGCGAGGCGCGAACGTCGTGATCAACTATTCGCGCTCGGAAGACGATGCCAAAGAGGCCGTACGGCTCGTCGAGGCCACCGGCGCCAGGGCGCTGCTCGTCCGCGCGGATGTCTCCGACGACGCGCAGGTACTGTCGATGGTGCAACAGACAGTCGATGCGTTCGGCGCGTTGCACATTCTCGTCAATAACGCAGCGATGACGCACTTCGTGCCATTCCAGGATCTCGATGGCATGAAGGCGGAGTACTGGGACGATATCTTCAACGTCAACGTGAAGGGTGCATTCTTCTGCGCCCGCGCCGGAGCGAAAGCGATGAAGCAGAGCGGCGGTGGTGCGATCGTCAACATCGCATCCGTCGCCGGTATCCGCGCAATCGGCAGCTCGATCGCGTACGCGGCGTCGAAAGCGGCGTTGATCAACATGACCGTCGCGCTGGCCCGCGTACTCGGACCCGACGTGCGCGTCAACGCCGTTGCCCCCGGCTTCATCGAGACCCGCTGGCTGAAGAACGGCCTTGGTGATCAGATCTACGAGGCGGGCAAGGCGAACCAGATCAAGCAAGCGCCGCTGAAGGCCGTCTGCACTCCAGAAAACGTCTCGCAACTCGTCATGAGCCTCATCGAAGGCGCCGACCTCGTAACCGGCGAATGCATCACCATCGACGGCGGCGTAGGCATCGCCGGCTAGGTTCTGCGAGGCGCAGACGTTCAGGCCGCACCACGCAGCAGCGAACACTGCCGTGTAGGGCGTTCCGTAGAATGCCCTCGCCGGTTGGCCTCTGAGTCTCGAGTGCGCGACGCGAAGCGTGGACATAGTCGCCCTCGCCCGTCCGTCCGGCAGCGGCGGACCGACGGAGCACTCAAAATCGGTCGGCGAGATCGTCCGCGTGCGAGACATCGCCGCGAACACGGTCGGCGGCGATGCGCTCCGCCAACGCTACGAAATCCGCAAACGTGAACCGCACCCCCGATGTGCAAGACTGAATGTGGCTTGCCGCCGGAGTTGGTTACACGGCTCTCGTTCAGCGCCATGGTAGGAGTGATCCATGGACAAGTGGGAATATAAGGTCGTGTACGTAGATTTCAGAGGCAGGATTTCGTCAGAAGGGGCGGAGTACATCCGACAGGGCGGTGAACACCGCACCGGGTTCGTCCGCGGCTTCCTCGACAAACTCGGCGAGGACGGCTGGGAATTGACCGGCTTGCTCCCCCTGATGAGGCCGGAGAGTAGCTACTTCATGCTGAAGCGGCCGGCGCAAGCCGCCGCCAAAGCGACCGAAGGTTAGCGTAGACCGGCGCTGAGGGATCCGTGACGCCGCTCCAGCGGCAAGCCACACCGTTCTCTATCCAGATCCCACCGGATTGGCACAGATTGGGTTGGGGATGCACGAAGGCGGCGTTCACCGCTGAACTGAGGCCGCGTGCGGTAGCGCCATGGCTGCTATCATGCGCTCGTGATGGATACGGAGCAAGCGTCCGCAGCAGCCGATTTCGATGATGACGACGATGAACTCGAGGACGAGTCGTCGCCCGCGGAGGAGATTCCGCAGGTCTCGTCGTATATCGCGATCATCCGCATCGTCGCGGTGCTCGGCATGGGGCTCTGCGTTTCCTTCGGCCTGTTCATCATGCTGGTCGGCGTAAAAGGCATCATCGTCGGCATTCCGATCATCCTGCTTTCGATCCCCTGCTACTACGGCATGCAGCTTGCAGAGCGCCTCGCTACGCGCGAATCACGCAAACGTGACGCAGCCCTCGCCAACGACTCCTAGTGCGGCGCTGAAGAAGCCCTGATA
>JANXYW010000358.1 GCA_025355835.1 Chloroflexota bacterium | reverse complement strand
GGCAGGGCCGCGAGCGCGATCAGCAGCCGGCCGCTGCGGCGCGTTGTTGTTCGGGCCTCCGTCAGGGTGGCCACCGCCTTCTGTGACTGCTCAGCCCCTGCGAGGGTCGCAGGATACCACGAAGTCACCGAGCGGTCGGCGCGTCTGGATGGGTCGCGTGGCACCTGTCCCGTCAACATATGTCGATAGTACGGCGCTCGCGGCGCGCTGCACCTGTCGCGAAGCTGACGTTTGGCTGACGCTTCGGCTACGGACGGGGCGGAATCGACGTTTCGAGGATGAATCGCCGTACGGCTTCGTCGGCGAGCGAATCGACCACGATGTCGGCGGCGGGTGATGCTCGCGGCTATCGATGATCACGCCGTCGAGATCGAAGAGGACCGCGATGTCACTCCGCACGAGACGTAACGACGAGACGGAATCGGCGGTCGTAGTTGCCGCTCGCGTAGTTGTCGCAGCAGGTCCGACAAGCGACCTTGTCGCGTCGGCTTCGGACATAACGCTTGCGGCACTTCGGGCACGTCATGTGCCAGCCGCGGCGTTGTGCGCGCTCTTTCTGCGCGAACGGCGGGCACGTGATCGTGATGCGCGGATCAAGCTCGTGCGCGACGGCGCGGAACTCGCGGCCGTGCGGCGCGATGCGGCGGCCATAGCGCCAGCGGGCGGCCCAGTGCGCCAGTTCGTGCTTCAGAACCAGCAACGTGGCATCGATTCCATGATCACGGTGGTAGAGCGTCGCCAGCTTGATCTCTCCGCTATCGGGATAGCAGCGGCCGGCGCTGGATGTCATGCGGCTGCTCATCTCCAGGCGCGGGTACGGTGCGCGGGGCATAGAGATGACGTCGCGGAAGTGATTCTTGATCAGGCGGTCCATGGCGTCCTGCAACTCGGCCTGGAGCCAGAACTCCGGACCGCCGAGCGGGAGCATGTAGCCTTCCGCGTTTGCCGTTCTGTTAACCAATGCGTCCTCGCTCCGGAGAATGCGACGCTACGAGACGGCGGTTCCGTACTTCAAACATCGGAGTATCTAGCCGACTTGCCACGGTGGGGGTGGGCCTCCGGGCCGTTGCCGCGCGCGCCGCGGCTGCCTGTGGCCATCTTACATCGAGCGGCGTCCGTTGGGCAGATGTCCGGGCCGTCAACTCGCGGAATTATGTCCGAACGCGCACGATTTTCTCGCGACCGTTGTCAACGCATCGGCGTCGCCCGCCGCCCGGCACCCACAGCCATCGGTTAGTTCTATCGGTGGGCTGATTCGTTAATCAGATCATATGTTCTCACATCTCGACGATCGCCGCAAGGCCCGTTGGGGGCGCTGTTCTGTGTACGTTGGCTCGCGTCTGCTACCGTGAGCGCACGTGTCCGATCCGAGGAGTGTCTGATGGTCGATAGCTACAAATGGCTCCCCCCTTCTCTGAAGGGCTACTTCGAGAACATGAAGATCGACGCGCCTGCGGATGTCCCATGGGCGCCGCTGAAGAAGCCGCTCCGTGAAGCGCGCATCGCGCTCGTGACGACCGCCGGCATCAACGTCCGAGGCGTCGAGCCGTCGTTCGACTACGCGCGCGAGCAGCTCGATCCGAGCTGGGGCGATCCGACGTATCGGATGCTGCCGCGTGATCTGCGTCAGGATCAGGTGCAGAGCGGCCACCTGCACATCAACAACGATGACATCGACGCCGACTTCAACGTCGTGCTTCCGATCAGCCGTATGCTCGAACTCGAAACCGAGGGAGTCATCGGCTCGTTGGCGCCGACGAACTACTCGTTCATGGGCTACCAGCCGGACACGACCGAATGGCGCGAGCGCTACGCGCCCGAAGTCGCGCAGCGGATGCGGGACGAACGCGTCGACGGGGTTCTGCTCACACCCGTCTGACCAGATTGCTGCCGCGCCGTGAATGCGCTGGCACGATCCTTCGAAGCGGCAGGCTTCGCGACTACGGTGATCAACATCATGCCCGTGTGGGGCGAGCGTTTCCGCACGCCGCGCACGCTCGGCGTCGAGTTCCCGTTCGGCCACACGTGCGGTCCGGCGGGCGATGTCGCGCTGCAATCGCGCGTCGTCCGCGCGGCCCTGGAACTTCTTTCGAGTTCCGAGGGTTCGCCGCCGGTCGTGCGTGAGTTCGAAGAACCGTGGCCCGGCGCGTTCGATGACTGGAAGAAGGCGTGGCAGCCGAAGGAAGCGTCGCCGATCATCCGGTGGATGCGCGAGCAGGCAGCGGCACGCGCGCAGCAGCAGCGCGAGGGTGGAACGGCGTAACGAAGCGCGACCGGCGCCGGCCACACGCGCCCAACACACTGCGTGATCTCGGTGAGTTGCGATGACCTTCGTCGATCGTGCAGCACGCTACGTCGGCATCGCTCCGGCGTACAAGATCACGTATTATCGCTGCACGGAAACGAGGAGGTTGCATGGCGCTGGAGATTCGACCCTATCGCGAAGAGGAAATCCGCGCGTTTCGCCGCGTACCGGAGATCGTTTTCGGAAACTACGCCGGAGAGGATCGGGTTCCGCAGCAACATGTTGGAATGGGCATCGGTCCCGAGTGGTCCCTCTGCGCCTTCGAGGACGGCCAACTGGCGACGACGTACGGCGCGTTTCCGCTGGTGATGC
Organism: Chloroflexota bacterium; assembly: GCA_025355835.1. Taxonomy (GTDB): domain Bacteria; phylum Chloroflexota; class Dehalococcoidia; order DSTF01; family JACRBR01; genus JANXYW01. Next base: position 1,033 of record JANXYW010000358.1, on the reverse strand, counting down.
GTCTCAACGGCGCGAAGGCGCCGGTGGCTGGTGTGACGGCCGTCGGCACGCTGCCGTCGTTCCGCCGTCGTGGCCATCTGCGCAAGATCATGGAGACGGATTTCAAGCGCCGGTACGAGCAGCGGATGGAGCCGATCGCGGGTCTGCTTGCGTCGATCGCCGCGATCTACCAGCGCTACGGCTACGCTGTGTGCTCGACGGCGGTGCGCTACCAGATCGAGCCGCGCATGGTGAACTTCGCGCCGACGGCGCCGAAAGCCGAGGGTACGTGGCGCGAGGGTTCGCCGGATGAGCAGCCGCTCATCGAGCGCATGTATCGCGAGTTTGCGAAGGGCCGCAACGGCTATCTACATCGCGCGCCAGCGATCTGGGAAGGTCAGGTGATGGGGCGTGGCGGTCCGACGATGGGCGCGGGCGATTTCGGGCCGAGCCTCGTTGCCATCTACCAAGAGGGCGGCGAGCCGAAGGCCTACGTTGCCTATGCGGCGAAGGAGCTGCCTGCCATCGAGGGAGTCGGTCAGGGACAGCGCGTGATGGTGCGCGATCTCGTCTGGCACACGCCGACTGCCTATCGCGCGATCTGGGAGCACCTGAAGACGTTCGACCTTGCCAACCGCATCTGGGTGAACAGCGTTCCGACCGACGACCCGGCGCCACACATCATGCTCGATCCGCGCGAGCTGCACGCGACGCACCGCGACCACCTGCTCGGGCGGATCATCGATGTCGAGCGGGCGCTGCCGTTGCGGCCGTACGGCGCCGAAGGCCGCGTGACGTTCGAGCTGCGCGACGAGATGTGTCCGTGGAACGCCGGCCGATGGGCGCTCGAGGCGGGCGCGGATGGCGCGGCCGTGGCGCGCACGAAAGACGCACCGCAACTGACGATGGACGTTTCCGCGCTGGTGCAGCTGCTGTTCGGGCAGGTGTCACCGTCGCTTGCCGTGCGCTTCGGCCGTGCCGACGCCGCGCCTGATGCGCCGCTGGCGCTCTGGGATGCGATGTGGCGGACGGCGTACGCGCCGTTCTGCCCGGA
>JANXYW010000295.1 GCA_025355835.1 Chloroflexota bacterium | reverse complement strand
GGGGAGCGGCAATGTTCGAGCAGGCGTTCAAGAACATCGACACCGTGTTGCGGCAAGAGGCTGGCTGCACGACTGAGCTGGACTACACGGAACAGACCTCCTGGCTGCTGTTCCTGAAGTATCTCGACGGGCTGGAGCACGACAAAGCCATCGAGGCGGAGCTGGCGGGACGGAAGCACAGCTTCATTCTCGACGCGCCCTATCGCTGGGAGAGCTGGGCGGCGCCGAGGACCGCCGACGGGAAGCGCGACGACAACGCCGCGATGACCGGCGATGACCTTCGCGACTTCGTCGCGCTCAAGCTCTTCCCGTACCTTCAAGGGTTCAAGCAAAAGGCCAGCGGGCCGAACACGATCGAGTACAAGATCGGCGAGATCTTCGGCGAGATCAAAAACAAGATCCAGAGCGGCTACAACCTGCGCGAGATCATCGACCACATCGACGAGCTGCGCTTCAGCTCGCAGACCGAAAAGCACGAGCTGTCTTCGCTCTACGAGGACAAGATCAGGAACATGGGCAACGCCGGGCGCAACGGCGGCGAGTACTACACGCCGCGCCCCTTGATCCGCGCGATCGTGCAGGTCGTGAAGCCGCGGATCGGCGAACAGATCTATGACGGCGCGGTCGGTTCGGCCGGCTTCCTGTGTGAGTCGTTCGAGTACTTGAAGGCCAACAACCCGCAGCGCAGCACGGCCGACGACGAGACGCTGCAGAAGCGCACGTTTTTCGCCAAGGAGAAGAAGCCGCTCGCGTACGTCATCGGGATCATGAACATGATCCTCCACGGCATCGAGGCGCCGAACATCGTTCACACGAACACCCTCACCGAGAACCTCGCCGATATTCAGGACAAGGATCGCTTCGACATCGTGCTGGCAAACCCGCCGTTCGGCGGCGGCGAGCGCAAGGAAGTGCAGCAGAACTTCCCGATCCGCACTGGCGAGACGGCGTACCTGTTCCTCCAACACTTCATCAAAATGCTCAAGGCGGGCGGGCGTGGCGGCGTCGTGATCAAGAACACGTTTCTCTCCAATACCGACAATGCTTCGGTGAGCCTGCGCAAGCAGCTGCTGGAGAGTTGCAACCTGCATACGGTGCTCGACTGCCCGAGCGGCACGTTCCAAGGCGCGGGCGTGAAAACAGTGGTGCTGTTCTTCGAGAAAGGCGCGCCGACGCGGAAGGTCTGGTACTACCAGCTCGATCCGGGCCGCAACATGGGCAAGACCAACCCGCTCAGCGACGACGATCTCGCCGAGTTCGTGAAATTGCAAACGGCGTTCGCCGACTCACCGAAGAGTTGGGGCGTGGACCGGGCGAGCATCGACCCAGCGACGTTGGATCTTTCGGTGAAGAACCCGCACGGCGGCGACGAAATGGCGCATCGTAGCCCCCAAGCGATCATTGATGAGATCGCGACGTTGGACGCGGAAAGCCGGGAAGTGCTCGCGAGCATCGTGGCGCTGCTATGAAAGCCCTGTGGGAGAGTAAGCGCGTCGGCGACGTACTCAGCCTCGAGTATGGAAAACCGCTTGATGCCGCCGACCGGGGCGCCGAAGGGCAATACCCCGTGTACGGCGCGAATGGTGAGAAGGATCGCAGCGACAAGTTCTACGTAAGCGGGCCAAGCATCATTGTTGGGCGAAAGGGTTCCGCCGGCGAGGTGAACCTGACCGAAGAGAAGTTCTGGCCACTAGATGTCACTTATTTCGCGACCTTCGATGAACAGCGGTACGAGTTACGCTTTCTCTACTACCTGTTAACGACGCTCGACTTGCCGAGCCTCGCGAGGGGCGTGAAGCCCGGCATCAACCGGAACGATGTCTACGCACAAGTCACAAGCGTGCCGCCCCTCCCCGAGCAGCAGCGAATCGTTGGCATCCTCGACGAAGCGTTCGCGGGCATCGCCACCGCGAAGGCCAACGCCGAAAAGAATCTCCGGAACGCCCGCGCGATCTTCGAGAGCCACCTGCAGTCCGTGTTCACGCAGCAGGGGGAGGGGTGGGTGGAGACGACGCTCGGCGAGGCTATCCGGTTCATCGACTATCGTGGCAAGACGCCGGCCAAGACCGAGGAAGGCTTGCGTCTCATTACGGCGAAGAATGTGAAGATGGGCTACCTTCAAGAGGCACCGATGGAGTTTGTTGCCCCTGAATCCTATGACGGTTGGATGACTCGCGGGATCCCGCGGCAAGGAGACGTGCTCTTCACAACCGAAGCTCCGCTCGCCAATGTCGCGCAACTGGACACCGCCGAGAAGGTCGTCTTCGCACAGCGCATCATCATCATGCAAACAGATGAGGCGCAGCTCGATCGTACGTTTCTCAAATATCTCCTGCTCTCTCAACCCGCGCAGCAGCGCATCCACGCGAACGGCACCGGTGCGACGGTACAAGGCATCAAGGCTAGCCTCCTCAAGACCGTTGCGATTTCGTTTCCGAAGGATGTGGGCACGCAAAGGGCGATCGTCGGTAAGCTCGACGCCTTCATCGCTGAAACTCAACGCCTCGCCTCCATTTATGAGCAAAAAATTGCTGCGCTGGAGGCGTTGAAGAAGTCGCTGCTGCACGCGGCGTTTGCGGGCGAACTGTAGGAGACCATCATGCAACACCTGCCCGCTCAGTTCGAAGATCACGCCATCCGCCGCGTCTACGACGAGGGCGCCGAGACGTGGTGGTTTTCGGTGGTGGACATCGTCCATGTGCTCACCCAGCAGCCGGACTACCAGACGGCGCGGAAGTATTGGAACAAGCTGAAAGAGCGGCTGGGCAAGGAAGGCAGTCAACTGGTGACAGATTGTCACCAGTTGAAGATGACCGCTGGAAGTCTGTAGGACGCACACGGATGCCCGATGAACTGCCGCAATCCAGCATCATCCTCTACGAGGCGGAGGACGGCCGGACTCGCATCGAGTGCCGGTTCGACGATGAGACGCTGTGGCTGACGCAGGCGCAGATCGCGGACCTGTTCCAGACGACGCCGCAGAACGTCACGCTGCACCTTAGGGCGATCTTCGCCGAGGGCGAGCTGTCGGAGCCCGCAACTCGTAAGGACTACTTACAAGTTCGCCGAGAGGGGGCGCGCGAGGTGTCCCGCAGCCTCCGCCACTATCGGCTCGAGGCCATTCTCGCCGTTGGCTTTCGGGTGCGCAGCTCCCGGGGCACGCAGTTTCGCCAGTGGGCCACGGCGCGCTTGGGCGAGTATCTCGTCAAGGGCTTCACGATGGATGACGAGCGGCTCAAGAATCCGCCGGGGCCCGGGCAGACAGATTACTTCGACGAGCTGCTGGAGCGCATCCGCGACATCCGTTCGAGCGAGCGGCGCATCTACCTGCGGGTGCGGGAGATCCTCGCATTGGCCGCCGACTACTCGCCCTCCGAACCGGACACCCAGGTGTTCTTTCAGGCCGTGCAGAACAAGTTGCACTTCGCCGCCACCGGCAAGACGGCGCCTGAGCTGATCGCCGAACGGGCGGACTCTACTCGGCCAAACATGGGGCTAACGGCGTGGAAGAGCGGCGGTGTGCGCAAGGGCGATGTGACGGTGGCAAAGAACTACCTGAGCGAAGGTGAGATCAACGAGCTGAACCGCATCGTCGTCATGTTCCTCGACTTCGCCGAGGACCAGGCCCGGCGGCGCAAGCAGATATTCTTACGCAATTGGCAGGCGCGGCTCGACGATTTCCTCCGGCTGAACGAGCGCGCCATTCTGCCAAACGCCGGCAAGGTCAGCCGCGAACAAGCTGATGCTATCGCCGAACAGCAGTATCATCGCTTCGCTGCTCAGCGGCGTGCCCGTCTCGAAGACGAGGCCGAGGCGGACACGTTCAAGCAACTCGAAGCCGAACTGAAGAAACTGCCCGAACCGAAGAAGCCGAAGCGGCCAAAGCTATGAACGAAGCCGAGACCCGCGCCGACTACATCGACCCCGCCCTTGCCGCGGCGGGCTGGGGCGTGAACGACGGCAGCCGCATCCGGCGCGAGTACGGCATCACGCTCGGGCGCATCGAAGGCCGTGGCAGGCGGGGCAAGCCACTCACAGCCGACTACGTGCTGGAGTACCGCAACACGAAGCTCGCCGTGGTCGAGGCGAAGGCGCTGGATGAAGAGCTGACGGAAGGCGTCGCTCAGGCGAAGAACTACGCCGGCAAGCTGGCGATCCGCTACACGTATTCGACGAACGGGCGCGGCATCTACGGCATCGACATGGCGACGGGCAAAGAAGGCCCGCTGTCGCACTACCCGACGCCGGTTGAACTGTGGTCGATGACGTTTCCCGAGCCGAACGCGTGGCGCGACCGATTCGCGGACGTGCCGTTCGAGGACAAGGGTGGCTCGCACCTCGGCCGCTACTACCAGGACATCGCGGTCGAGCGTGTGATGGATGCGATCGCGCACGAACGGCAGCGCATCCTGCTGACGCTTGCGACCGGCACGGGCAAGACGTTCATCGCGTTCCAGACCGCCTGGAAGTTGTTCCAGAGTCGATGGAACCTGGGCCACGAGCCCACGCGCCGTCCGAGGATCCTCTTCCTCGCCGACCGCAACATCCTCGCCGATCAGGCGTACAACGCGTTCTCGTCGTTTCCGGAAGACGCGCTCGTGCGGATCGCCCCCGACGAGATCAGGAAGAAAGGCAAGGTCCCCAAGAACGGCAGCATCTTCTTTACGATCTTCCAGACGTTCATGAGCGGCGAGGATGCTGACGGCCAGCCGGCGCCCTATTTCGGCGACTATCCACCCGACTTCTTCGACTTCATCGTGATCGATGAGTGCCATCGCGGCGGCGCGAACGACGAAGGGAACTGGCGCGGCATCATGGAGCACTTTGCGCCGGCTGTGCAGCTCGGCCTCACCGCCACGCCCAAGCGCAAGGACAACATTGACACGTACGCGTACTTCGGCGATCCGGTATTCACGTACTCGCTGAAGGAAGGCATCAACGACGGCTTCCTGACGCCGTTCAAGGTGAAGCAGATTTCGACGACGCTCGACGAGTACGTCTACTCACCAGACGACGCCGTCATTGCGGGCGAGATTGTGGCCGGGAAGCGATATGACGAGCCGCAATTCAACAGGGACATCGTGATCGTCGAACGCGAGGTTCACCGCGTGCGGATCCTCATGGAGGACATCGACCAGACCGAGAAGTCCATCATCTTCTGCGCGTCGCAGGAGCATGCGCTGCTGGTGCGCGACGTGATCAACCAGATGAAGAAGGTTTCCGATCCGAACTACTGCCACCGCGTCACCGCAGACGATGGCAGGCTCGGCGAGCAGTATCTACGCGACTTCCAGGACAACGAGAAGTCGGTACCGACGATCCTGACCACGTCCGAGAAACTGGCAACAGGTGTCGACGCCCGCAACATCCGCAACATCGTGCTGATGCGCCCGATCAACTCGATGATCGAGTTCAAGCAGGTCATCGGACGTGGTACGCGCCTCTACGACGGGAAGGACTACTTCACGATCTACGACTTCGTGAAGGCGCACCACTTGTTCAGCGACCCGGAATGGGACGGGGAGCCGCAGGAACCAGAACCGCACGAGCCCAGAGCGCCCC
>JANXYW010000288.1 GCA_025355835.1 Chloroflexota bacterium | reverse complement strand
CGATTCGCGTGGCGTCACAGATTCGAAATTCGACCGATCGAACTCAGTTTCGGAATAAACTCACAACCTCTCAGCATGACACTGGCACGGGGGCTCGTCGCAAGGTGAAACGGGCGGGGCGCCCGCGCTCTATTTCGCCTGTTCCTGCTATTCGCGTTTACGTGACCTCACCCCGACCCTCTCCGCCCGGCGGAGAGGGTGACGGCCGCTGGCGCCTCGCGTGGTTCGCCACCGCCGACGAACCGGAGGATGATCAACGTGCCGAGCATGCGGCCGATGGCCGAGAAGGCGAAGACGGCTTTGAAGCCGACAAAGCTGATGATGGCGCCGCCGATCAGCGGGCCGAGGAATGCGCCCGCGAATGTGACGGTCTGGAAGGCGGCGGCGTAGCGCGCGCGCTTCTCGGCAGGCGCCATCACCATCACCATGTTGAGCGACGCGAGGCCATAGCCGGCCCACAAGATGCCCGCCGAAATCTCGACAGGAATCGTGTGCCACGGTTCGCTCACAAACAGCCATGCTGCGGGGAGCAGCGGGATGAAGAGGCCGGTGACGACCATCAGCCACCTTGTGCCGCGCACATCCATCACGCGACCGAAGAAGAGGAGACCAGCGAGGCTCGCGACGGGCATGATCGCGGCGAGAAACCCGATCATCAGGCGCGAGGCGTGGAGATTGTGCGCCAGGTACGGGTTGAAGAACGGACCCGCTGCCTGTATTGCCATGTTCCAGATGAGCGTCGCCGCCATAAAGATGACGAAGTTGCGATCGGCCAGGATGTCCGTCACGAAGTTGCGACGTGGTTCGGTCGTCTCGCTCGCAACGACGTCTGCGTGCGGTGCGGGGTCGGGGATGCGCGCGAAGCAGAACGTGGATGCGCCGCCCGCGACGAACGTGATCAGCCAGACGATCTGCCAGCCGCCGAGGCCGCTGTAACGATCGAGGATGATGCCGGCGGCGGGCGCCGTCGCCAGCGCGGCGAGGCCCATGCCGAAGTTGCGCGACGCGAAGAAGCGGCCGCGCATCCCGATCGGCACGATGTCGGCGACCATGGATGTCCATGCGGGGAGGCCGAAGTAGCCGGCGAACCCGCGGACCGAGACGATCGCGATAACGATCCAGATCGCCTTGTCGCCATCCCAGAAGAACGGCACGAGTGCGAGTCCGAACAGAGCGATGCGAGCCAGGCCGCCGCCGAAGATGAGCACGATGCGCTTGCGATGGCCGAAGACCTCGACGATGCGCGCGCCGGGAAAGAACGCGAGCGCCGCAAAGAGGCTACTGAGCGACGCCATCAAGCCGACCTTCGCCGTGCTGGCGCCGAGCGCGATGATGTACAAGCCCAGATAGTTCGCGAGCACGGTCTCGGGGATGTTGGCCCAGAAGCCGTCCCACCAGAACGCGCGCATGCCGCGTTCCTGGTCGTGCGTCGGCTGATCCTCGAACGAGGTGTCGCGATGGGGGCCGCGCCGGAACGGGCCGGGGACATCGCGGAAGGGCGGACGTATCGACGGCAGCCGTGGTACGCCGCCGCGTGCCGTCCGCTTTTCGGCGGACTTTCGGGCGTCGGCTGCGGAATCGCGGTCGGGCATCGCCGAATTGTAGGTGCAGGGGGTGTCCGATAGAATGCGGTGTCCCTGCCCGAAATGGGCGGGGACGTATCGTTCATGGGGAGTCGCATGTCCGAAGCCACGGCCACTCAGCGCTCGCGCGGTATGCGCGACCTGCTTCCGGACGAGATGGATCGCCTGCGCGCCGTCGAGGATGCGTTCGCGGCGGCGTGCCGCGCGTGGGGATATCGCGAGATCCGCACGCCTGTGATCGAGCCGCTACATCTGTTCACGTCGGCAGGCACGCTTTCGCCGCGCACACTGGATCGCGTGTACTCGTTCCTGGACTGGGACGGGTGGAGCGGCGAGCGCGTCGTCCTGCGGCCGGACTCGACGATACCGGCGGCGCGCTTGTACGCCGAACGGCTAGACGGCGGCCGTGTGGCGAAGCTGTTCTACAGCCAGAACGTGTTTCGATTCACCGACGACGATTCCTCACGCGAAGAGTGGCAGTGCGGCGTCGAGCTGATGGGCGACACGGGGGCGCGCGGCGACCTGGAGTTGGTGCTGCTGGCGATCGAATCGCTGCGGCCGCTCGGACTGCCGGCGGTTACGGTTCGGCTCTCGCACGCCGGGATCGTGCGCGCGGTGCTGGCGGCGGCGGGCATGACGCCGGATGAGCAGTCGGCCGCGTACGACCGGCTGCTGGACGGCGATATGAGCGTCGTCGACGACGTTGAGGCGCGGGTGCCGCAGCTCAACGCGCCGTTGCGGATGCTGTTCGAGATCGAAGGTTCGGGCAGCGGCTACATCGCGAACCTGCGTGGGCCGCTGACGGACGCGATCCCCGCGCTGGCCACTGCGTTCGACGAGCTGGCGTTTGTTGTGGCGGCGCTGGAGGCGCAGGGTGTGGCGCCGAAGATCAATGCTGTGCTGGCACGGAGCTTCGAGTACTACTCCGGCCTCGTCATGCGATTCGATATCGATGGCGAGCGCGTCGTTACGGGCGGGCGCTACGACGAGCTAATCGGCCTCGTCGGCGGCAAGCCGGTGCCGGCGAGCGGCTTCGCGCTCTACGTATCGCCGATCATCGAGATGCTCGCGGCCAAGCCACGCGCTCCCACGGCGCGGACCGTCGTCGTGCAAACGGACGGTGGCGACGCCGGGCTGCTCGCCACGGTGTACGCAGCAGCGCAGCGGCTGCGCGAAGCGGGGCTACACGTCGAGACCGTCGAGGGCATGCACACCGCGCCTGGTTACCGGCTGATTTGCCGCGCTGCGTCTCCGCATTTCACGCTCGAGTCACCGAGCGGCAGCGAGCGCTTTGACCGAATCGAAGACGTGATCGCCAAGCTGGCGGCGTCGCGATGATTCGCGTCGCATTGCCCACGGGCGATCTGCGTAAGCAAACGGCCGCGATGCTTGCTGCTGCGGGTGCTGGTATCGACGACTACGGCGCTGGATCGCGCGCACTGCGGTTCCCGATGCTTGGCGACGCGGCGATCGCGCGTGTGTTTCGTGAGAGAGACATTCCGGTACAGGTCGCGCTGGGCAACTATGACATCGGTATTTGCAGCCTGACGTGGGTCGAAGAGCTGGCGCAGCGGTTTCCGAGTCACGATGTCGTGCGGCTGTGCGACCTCGGCTACGGCGCGCAATCGCTGTGGTTGGCGGGCGCGGGCGAGATGCCCGATCCGTCGCTGCGCATTGTCAGCGAGTATCCGAACATCGCGGAGGCGCTCGCGCGGCGGCTGCGGCTCGCGCACTATCGCGTGTTTCCGGTCGCGGGCGCGGCGGAAGCGTATCCGCCGGAGGACGCGGACATCGCGCTCATCGCCGCGGACAACGCGAGTGAAATCGAAGCGCACGGACTGCGGCCGCTCGCGACCGTGTTCGAAAGCTCGGCCTGGCTGATCGCGAATCGCCGGTCGTTGGCGTCGAAGGGGCTGTGTGCCGTGCTCGCGCCGCTGCTGGGAGCGGGCGTGGGGACGCGATCGCCGTCGCTTGTTGCACCGCCGTCGGTTGCGCTGCTTTCTTCGGCGCCACGACCCGCGCGCACGACGCTGCGCCTGGCGTTGCCGGATGGGCACGCACAGGCGCACACGATCGCTGCGCTGCGGATGGCGGGTATCGCGGTCGCGGGCTACGGCGAGGGTACCGTTGTGCGACGCCCCGCGATCGATGTTGGGGGCGTAGAAGTGAAAGTTATCCGGCCGCAGGATATGCCGCAGCAGGTGGCGATCGGTCAGTTCGACCTGGCCATCACCGGACGTGACGTGCTGCTCGATCACGCGGTGCAGTTTCCGTCGAGCCCGGTCGAGGAAATCGTTGATCTCGGCCGTTCAAAGTACAGCCTCGCCGTCATCGTGAAGGATGTGCCGGCCGACGATCTGGCGGGCGCGCTGCGTTACTGGCGGTCGCGGTCGGACGCGCCGATTCGCATCGCGAGCGAGTTCGCGAACATCGCTGACCACTTCGCGCGCGAGCGCCACTTCGGCCGCTACAGCGTCATCCCGATTGCCGGCGCGTCGGAGGGCTACGTGCCCGACGATGCAGAGATATTGATCGAAGGCATCGAGACCGGCGCGAGCGTGATCGCGAACAAGCTCACGGTGCTGGAGCGCTTCTTCGAATCGACGAACTGCGTCATCGCCAACAAGGTCCGTCCAGAAGGCGCGATGCGGCCGGTGTTCGATGCGCTGGTCGAGAAGTTGCGGCTTGGTGCGGCGACGCCGGTTGCTGCGGGCGGGGGTGCGTGATCCATGCCAGGCTTACGTCTGCACCTGACGATCGCGCGTGATCTGGCGAACGAGCTTGAGTCGCCCGTGGTCGATGCTGAGCGCGGCTCGTTCTATCTCGGAGCAACGACGCCGGACATCCGCGCACTGACGCGCGGCGATCGCGAGCACACGCACTTCTTCAAGCTCGACGATTTTGGAGAACAGAACGGCGTGCACCGGCTATTCGAGAGGCAGCCCTCGTTGCGCGATGCGAGCGCCATCGGTGTGCCGACCGCAGCGTTTCTGGCGGGGTACATTTCCCACCTCGTCCTGGACGAGGACTACATCACGGCCATCTACCGCCCGCTATTCGGCGAGCGATCGCCTCTGAGTGGTGACGCGATGGCGGACGTGATGGACAAGACGCTGCAATGGGATATCGAGCGCGCGGACTGCGAGGATTTGGCGAAGGTCGAAGAAATCCGGAAGGTGTTAGCGGAGGCCGCGGTCGAAGTGAACATTGAGTTCATTGCGCACGATCACCTGTTGCAGTGGCGCGACATCACGGCGGACGCTATCGGCTCACAGCCGAGCGTCGACCGGCTGGTGCGATTCCTGGGGCGACGGCTGCCGGAGTTTCGGTTCGAAGACGACGATGCGGCGGCGCAGTTCGCAGAGCGGATTCCAGCGTTGTTGCAGCGCACGTGGGATCACGTGGGCGCGGAACGCGTGCGGGAGTATCTGCACGACGCGCGGCAGCGGGCGCAGCGCTCGATGAAGGAGTACCTCTCGTGAGAATCGTACGCGGCGCCGAAGAGGGCCGCCGCACGCTGCTGCTCCGTCTGCCGCTGGGCGAGACGGAGTTGCCGCTCGCCATCCGCAAGAAGAACGCGGAGATCTTCGGCGCGGATCTGCCAATCGAGCAGCAGGTGCGGCGCGTGCTTGATGACGTGCGACGCGAGGGCGATGTCGCCGTGCGGCGCTACGCGAAGGCGTTCACCGGGGCTGAGTACGACTCGCTCGAGGTTGGGCGCGACGAGATCGCCGCATCGTACAATCACGTCGAGCCATCGCTTGTAGCGGCGCTGCGCGAGGCGGCGGAGCACATTCGCGCGTATCACGTATTGCAACGCGAGCACTCGTCGCGATCGTTCAGCGAACGCGGTGTGGGCATGCAGGTGCGCGCGATCGAGCGCGTCGGCATGTACGTGCCGACGAGCCCCGGCGCGGTGTACCCGTCGTCGGTGCTGATGACAGCGATTCCGGCGAAAGTGGCGGGCGTCAGCGAACTGATCATGATGAGCCCGCCCGGCGCTAATGGCGTGATGTCGCCGTTGAAGCTGGTCGCTGCCGACATCGCAGGCGTCGATCGCGTGTTCAAAGCGGGCGGGGCCGAGGGCATCGGCGCAATGGCGTACGGCACGGCGTCGGTTCCGCGCGTCGACAAGATCGTCGGGCCGGGCAATATTTTCGTGACCGTGGCGAAGCGCGAGGTGTTCGGCAGCGTCGGCATCGACGCGCTGTACGGGCCGAGCGAGACAATCGTCATCGCCGACGAGACGGCGAATCCGATGTTCGCCGCCGCGGATCTGCTGGCGCAGGCGGAGCACGACGAGCTGGCGACGCCGATCTTGCTGACGACATCGGAGGCGTTCGCCGAAGCGGTGAGCGTAGAAGTAGAGCGGCAGCTCAAGTTGTTGCCGCGCGAGGCGATTGCGCGCACGTCGTTCGATGCGCGCGGCGGCGCGGTGATCGTCGAGAGCATCGAAGAGGCGGTCGCGCTGGGCAGCGAGTATGCGCCGGAGCACATGTGCCTCTTGGTGAAGGATGCGGCAGCCGTTGCGAAGACGGTGCGGAACGCGGGCGGCATCTTCGTCGGCGATGACGCGCCGGAGTCGCTGGGCGACTACACCGCCGGCCCCAGCCACGTGATGCCGACGTCGGGGGCCGCGCGTTACGCTTCGCCGCTTGGTGTGCACGATTTTCTCAAAGTAACGAGCATCGTCGCTGTCGATGCGGCGCGGCTGCGCGAAGCAGGGCCGGCTGCCGCGGCGATCGCGCGCGCGGAAGGGTTCGTCGCCCACGCACGCAGTATCGAGCTGCGGCTGCAGGGCGGCGAGATCGATGGTGCGGCGAAGTGATGTTCCGATGAAGAAGCAACCCTTCGACATGCGCGCACTGATCCGCCCCGATCTGCTGGAGTTACCTGGCTACGTGTCGATAGTGCCGACGGATGTGCTGGCCGAGCGGCTTGGCATTGCGGAATCGCAGGTGCTGAAGCTTGATGGCAACGAGAATCCGTTCGGGCCGTCGCCGAGGGCACTGGCGGCGATCGCGGACGAGCGCTCGTACCACATCTATCCGGATCCGGATCAGCGCAGGGTGCGCGAGGCGCTCGCGGGGCACCTCGACACCGACATCGAGCGCATCGTGTGCGGGTTGGGCAGCGACGACCTGATCGATCTGATCCTGCGTGCGGTGATCCTGCACGGCGATGGCGTGATCAACTGCTCACCGACGTTCGGGATGTACCCGTTCTCTACGGAGATCGCGGGTGGGCGCGTGATCGACGTGCCGCGGCTCGAGAGCTTCGGCCTCGATGTCGAAGCGATCGAGAAGGCTGCGTCGAACGCGAAACTGATCTTTGTCGCATCGCCGAACAACCCGACCGGGCAGCGCATGTCGCCGGACGAACTCGAACGACTGCTCGACACGGGGCTGCTCGTGGTGGTCGATGAGGCGTACATCGAGTTTGCGGGCGTGCATGGCTCGCCGGCATCCGCCGTGTCGCTCGTGCGTGAGCGCGAGAATCTCGTCGTGCTACGGACGTTCAGCAAGTGGGCCGGGCTGGCCGGACTGCGCGCCGGCTATGGCGTGATGTCGCCGGTGCTCGCGTCGGTGCTGATGACGATTAAGCAGCCGTACAATCTCAACGTCGCCGCCGGCACCGCGATGGTCGCCGCGCTCGAGGATCGCGCCTTGCTCGACGAGCGCGCATGCATCATCACGGGCACGCGCGAGCGGCTGGCGGTGTTACTGGACGAGATTCCGTGGATCGCTACGTATCCGTCGGAGGCGAACTTCCTTCTCTGCCGGCTCGATGGCATTGACGCCGTGGAGGTGAAGGATCGGTTGGCGAAGCGCGGTATCTTTGTGCGGCACTTCGATTCAGCGCGGCTGCGCAACCACCTGCGGATCAGCGTCGGTCTGGAGGAGCACAACGCGCCGGTCATTGCGGCGTTGAAGGAGATCGGAGCGGAACTTGGACGATAGTTCAACACAAAACACGCGCACAGCAACCGTCGTGCGAGAGACGAAAGAGACGCGGGTCGAAGTCACGATCGACCTCGATGGCAGCGGGCGATCGTCCGCTAAGACGGGCATCGGCATGCTCGACCACCTCGTCGAGCAGATTGGCAAGCACGGTTTGTTCGACCTGACGGTGACGGCGACTGGCGACCTGCACGTCGATGAGCACCACACGGTCGAGGACGTGGGCATCGCGCTGGGGCAGGCGATCGATCAGGCGTTGGGCGAACGGCGCGGCATCGTGCGGATGGCGGATGCGCTGGTGCCGCTGGACGAGGCGCTGGCGTCCGTGGCGATTGACATAAGCGGTCGGCCATATTGCGAAGTCGAAGTTACGTGGACGCTCGACCGCATCGGCGAGCTGCCGGCGTCGCTCGTCGAGCACCTGCTGGGCTCGATTGCGACGGAAGCGAAGATGACGCTGCACGTGCGCGTACTGAAAGGCGAAAACGACCACCACTGCGCCGAGGCGATGTGCAAGGCGCTCGGGCGGGCGCTCGCGGCGGCGACGCGCATCGAGCTGCGCTTGCAAGGCGGCGTGCCCAGCACGAAGGGCACGATCGGGTAGGCGGGGAAGGACGCGGGAGGCGAGTAACGGGAAGCGGGACGCGCCCTCACGCCAGCACCGTTCGCTAGGCCGAAGATGTCAACGGGACTCCACGGAATTTGCGAAAAGTGCATCTGGAAGCGATTGACAGTAGCTTCGAACAGGGCCTATGATTTAGCAAGCGCTAAGTTACACATGGCCCGAAAGGACGTGCGGTATGGCCGTTGACACGAAGACGATGGAGATGCTCCAGACCGCTCCTGACATCAGCGAGGGTCTCGATCTGAGTTGGATGGACAACACGGGCGAGCGCGGCATGCGCGCGCACCCCGGCCGCCGCGGCCTGACGCTCGAAGAGATCAACAAAGGGTCCTACGGCGTGTCGCCCGAGAACGCGGAAGACATGACGATGGCGCAGCGCGGCAGCGGTCGCGCGAGTGGCGTGCCACGCATCGGCTATCACGTGCGGAAGAAGTCAGACATCTGGTCCGACAACGCCGCGATGCTCTACGAAGAGGCCGTGCAACGCCAGTGGTCGTCGGCCACGGATATCCCGTGGGCCGAGCTGAAGCCGCTGCCCGATGACGTCGAGCGCGCGTACAGTCAGTTCTGCACGTTCCTCACCGAAGTCGAGTTCATTGCCGGCGACACGCCCGCGTACTGGCTGCCGCAGATCAGCAACGAGCACTACGAAGTGAAGATGTTCCTCGCTTCGCAGATCATGGACGAAGCGCGCCACCTGGATGTCTTCCGCAAGCGCGCCCTCGCGAACGGCGGCGGGCTCATGTCGTCGAGCGGCAACGCCGGGTTGCGCGTGATCATCGAGGCGAAGGACTTCACCGAGATGTCGGCGATCATGCATGTGCAGGGCGAAGGGCTCGTGCAGTCGATCTTCCGCATGGGCGAGTACATCGCGACGAACGAGGCAGAGAAGCGCATCTTCCGCCTGTCGGCCCAGGACGAGTCTCGGCATGTGGCGTTCGGCGTCATGCACCTCAAGTACATTCTGGAGACCGAGCCGGAGCGCCGCGAAGAGATTCACAGCTACCTCGAGAAGGCAGAGCCGCTGATCGGCGCGGGCGGTGGCTCGGCGCCGGTGGCCGGCGGTTCGCCGATCTTCGGGGCGTCGCTGGGCATGCTGTTCGGGCACTCACTCGGCAGTCAGGAAGAAGGCGGGCGGATGGCCCTGGCAGCGTTCCGCCGACAACTGAACGAGTACATGCACCGCTTGGAAGTCGCCGGCATGGGCGAGCGCCGCTATCGCCTTCCGGCGCAGATCCAGGCGATCCTCGACCCGCCGAAGAACTAGCCGACGAGAACCTAGAACAAAGAACTTAGAACTGAGAAGCCCCGGTTGCTGACCGGGGCTTTTTCACGTCTTCGGGCTGAGGATGGAAGGTAGAGAATAGAGGATGGAACTACGCCGTGACCGACAGTTCTTCTAGTTCGTAGCGGAAGTCTTCGATGACGGGGTTTGCCAGCAGCTTGCGGCACATCTCGGCCGTCTGAGCATCAGCGTCGGCGTGCGACGGGGCCTCGATGCGGATCTCCATGTACTTGCCCGAGCGCACGGACTGCACGCTGTGGAAGCCGAGCGAGCGGAGGCCGCCGCGGATGGTGAGGCCGGGCGGGTCGTTGACGGTTGGCTTGAGTGTGACGTAGACGCGTGCGAGGAACATCGCGCTCAGGATAGCGGCGGCGGTGTGCTCGCGGAAGCCGCGGCTACGGACCGAATTCCGCGAGCAGGCGCGCTCGGTCTGCGTCGAGCGCCGGCGCGGGAGTGCGCGTCGTCGGGTCCGGGAACGCCGGTAGTTTGATCGGGTTGCCGGCCATGCGCAGTGGGCCGATATCGGGATCGTCGGCCGTGACGATCATGTTGCGAACAGCGATCTGCGGGTCGGCCAGCACTTGGGCGACGTTCTGGATTGGGCCGCAGGGGATGCTCTCGATCTCGAGCGCCGCGAGCCAATCGGCGGTCGGACGCGTGCGGAGTGCTGCTTCGAGTTCGATCTTGAGTTCCGCGTTGTGGTCGGTGCGAAGGGCGTTCGACAGGAAGCGCGGATCCTTTGCGAGCGCTGGGCTACCGATGATTTCGCAGAGGCGCGTGAACTGCGGATTGTTGCCCGCGGCGATGACGAGATGGCCATCGGCCGTCGCGAACGCCTCGAACGGCGTGATGGATGGATGGCGCGATCCGATCGGCCCTGGGATCTCGCCTGTGGCGGAGTAGCGCGCGATGGCGTTCTCGAGGATCGCGGCCTGACAATCGAGCATCGCGACATCGATCATGATGCCGTCGCCGGTCTGCGCGCGGTGATAGAGCGCGGCGTTGACGCCGATCGCCGTGAAGAGTCCCGCAGTGATGTCGCCTATCGACGTGCCGACGCGCGTCGGCGGATCGCCGGGCTGGCCCGTGAGGCTCATCACGCCACCCATCGCCTGCACGACGATGTCGTACGCAGGACGATCGGAGTAAGGGCCGCTCGTGCCGAAGCCGGACGTCGCGGCGTAGATGAGGCGCGGGTACTGGCTGTGCAACGCGTCCCAGCCGTACCCGAGCTTGTCCATCGTGCCGGCGCGGAAATTCTCCGTCAGTACGTCGGCGCGGGTGAGCAAGCGCTCGAAGATGTCGCGATCGCCGGCCTCTTTGAGGTCGAGGGCAATGCTCTCCTTGCCGCGGTTGATCGACATGAAGTACGCGGACTTGCCCTTGATAAAGGGGCCAACGTTACGCGAGTCGTCTCCGCGCACGGGCACTTCGACCTTGATGACGCGTGCTCCGAGATCGGCGAGCACCATCGTGCAGTACGGGCCGGCGAGCACGCGCGTGAGATCGATGACGGTGATGCCAGAGAGCGGGCCGGTTTGGGGCATGGCTATGACGCTTGGTCGCGGAAGAGTTGATTCATGCGGGAATCGTAGCGAGTGCGGGTGCGGCGCGGAATCGCGGGGAAGGCATCGGCAGGGCGTATGGCCAGCACCGTATACTTCGATTATGGAGAGGGCAGGGAAGCCGGGGAGCATCGGCGGCGTCGCAACGTCCAAGTTCGCGGTGCCGCGGCGGCGGGAGGACATTGTCCGCCGCCCGCGCCTCAACGGCTTCATAGATGCTGCGGTCGGCGGCAAGGGCATCCTCGTTGCCGCACCGGCCGGGTACGGCAAAACGACACTGGTCGTGGACTGGCTGAGCACGTCGGACTTCGCCGTCGTTTGGGTATCGCTGGATGCCTGGGACGCCGAACTGCCCGTCTTCGTGCGCGCGGTGGCTGCCGCGATCCGACTTCGATTCGACATGGACGTGCCACTCGGCGACGAGCGGTTCTGGCAGCCGCGTACGGTCGCGACTGTGCTGATCAACGCCATCGCCGAGCAGGATGACTACGTTGTGCTGGTGCTGGACGATGTGCACGCGCTGGAGTCGTCCGACGACATCATGGCGACGCTCGGATACCTGCTGGAGCGCGCGCCCGAGAACCTGCACATCGTCATGACGTCGCGGACTAGGCCGCCGATCCCGTCGTTGTCGCGGCTGATCGCTCGTCGTGAGGTAGCGACTGTGGGCGCGGCGGATCTGGCGTTCACGCCCCGTGAAGTACGCGAGCTGCTGGCATCGATTGGGCGCGCGGTGTCGGAGGATGAGGCGGAGTCGCTGTTCGAGCGGACGGAGGGTTGGGCGGCGGCGCTGATCCTGGGTGGCGGCGCGAGCGATGCACGATCGCGGCACGAGGGAGCCGCGGGTGCGGGGTCGAGCGTGGGTCTGTCGCTCAGCGACTACGTGCACGGCGAAGCACTCGACAACGTCCCGGATGAACTGCGGAAGTTTCTGCGGCGCGTCTCGCTGCTGCCGGTGTGGACGCCGGCGCTGTGCAACGACGTCACGGGCCGACGCGACAGCGAGCGGATGCTGAAAGACGCGGTGGCTCGCGTGCTGTTCGTGACGCAGCACGCCGACGAGCCGCCGATGTATCGCTGCCACCAGCTGATGCGATCGCTGCTGATGCAGCAGTTCCGGACGGAAGACCCGGCGGGCTTCGCTGCGGCGGGCCGCGAGGCGGCGGATACACTTGCCCGCTTTGGCATGTTGAACGAGGCCGTGGAGCTGCTCTTCGAACTGGAGGAGTGGACGAACGCCGCTGAGGTGCTCGTGGAGATCGCGCCGCGCCTGATCCAACAGGGGCAGGCGCGAGGGCTCGCGGAGTGGATCGATCGCCTGCCGCGCGAGGCGCTGGCGGCGAAGCCGGATCTGCTGGTGTGGCGCGCGCACGCAGCGTACAAGCTCCAGGATCCGGATGAAGCGCTGCGACTGATCGACGATGCCGTGCGCGCGCTGCGTGAGGCTGGCGATATGCGCGGCCTGGTGCCGGCGCTATTCGTGCGCGGCGAGACGCAACGACTGAAGGGCTACTACGACGAAGCGCTGGCGACGTTCGGCGAAGCGCGCGCGCTGTTGGAACAAAGCGGCGACGAAGATCTGCGGCTGTCGGGCGAGGCGCTGCGGCATATCGGCGTCACGCACGCGATCACCGGCGATCTCGACGCGGCTGTCCCAGAACTCGAAGAAGCGCGCCGCCTGTACGAGCAGGTCGGCGATCTCGACGGCATCGCCAATGCGTGCGGCACGCTCGCGCAATGCTACAGCCGACGCGGAGAGCCGATCGCAGCGCTTGGTGCACTGCAGCGTGGACGCTCGGCACTGGAGCGCGCGGGGAACACGTTCGATTTGGGGTTGAACCTGAACAACACGGGCATGCTGTACTACGAGATGGGGGAGTACGAGCAGGCGCTGCAAGTGTATGAGCGAGGGCTGCGCGTGGTGCGAGGCACGGGCGACACGCGATCGGAAGCGTGTGTCATGGCTGGCAGCGCGGAGACCTACCGCGACATGGGGCGCTTTGACGAAAGCCTGGCGATGTATCAGGCGGCCCAACCGATGATCGAAGGACTACAGATACCCGAATTGACCGCCGAGTTCATCGAAGGTTTGGCACTGACGCGACTGGGGTTGGGTCAGGCCGAAGAGGCCGCCGGGTTGGCAGCTACCGTGATGCCGAAGACAACGGATGGGCCAGCCCGTCACGCGCGGCACGCAAACGTCGATGCTCGTATCGCGATCGAACGTGGAGATCCACAGGTTGCCGTGAAGATCCTCGACGGAGCGCTGCGGCAATTCGAGGCGACGGGCGATCGGTACGGCACGGCGAGCGCCGCGTTCTTACGGGCGCGCGCACTGTTTGGCGCGCAACAGCCGCGGAAGGCGATGGCCGGACTTGAGGACGTCGCACGGACGTGTGACGCGCTGGGGTTCCGGAAGTTCCTTCGACCGCTCGCGGCGAACGCAAGCGACTTACTAGAGTATGCGCGTGTGCGGCACGTCGCGGACACGCTGCTCGCTGACCTGCACGCGACGGATGCTCAAGGATCGGCCGCAGAAGACGGTGCGACGACACAGATCACCACCGGCGTCCTGCCGGATGTGCACGCCTTCGCGCTTGGCCGCGGTGGCGTGATGGTGGGAGGCCGCCAGGTTTCGGACCTGGAGTGGCGAAGCGAGAAGAGCAAAGAGATGCTGTTCTTCTTCCTGGCCAGGAGAGAGCCCGTTTCGAAGGCGGATATCTTTGCGGCGTTGTGGCCGGATCTGTCCGAATCGAAGTGCAATAGCAATTTTCACTCAAGTCTCTATCGTCTGCGGCGAGCCGTCTTCCACGAGTGTGTCGTTCGGACGAAGGACGGTTCGTACGAGTTGAATCCGCGTGGTGTCTTCATGACGGACGTGGATGCGTTCAACAACGCCATGCTGGAAGCTGACCTGGGCCGCGACGATGACGCGCGCGTCGCGAGCCTGGAATCCGCCACTGCGCACTACAAGGGATCCTATCTTGCTTCGGCCTATAGCGAGTGGGTGGAGCCTATCCGTCGTGAATTGGAAGATCGTTATATCGAGGCGCTGAACGAACTGGCCGCGTACCGGCTGAGGCGTGGCGACTTCGAAGAGGCGCTGACGCTGTTCCGGTTGCTTGAAATGGTCGATCCGTACAGCGAGGCGGCTGCGTTCGGCACCATGCGGTCGCAGATTGGCCTGAACGACGGCCCGGCGGCGGCGCGGCACTTCCGCCGGTTCCGACAACGAATGAAGGACGAGCTGGACGAGGACCCCTCATCGAGACTGCTCGATCTGTACCGTGAGGCTTCCGCAGCTGGCTGACGCCTGATGGCTGTCGCAGGACTAACGTTCGACCAGGGGGCCGCCCGACCAGAACGCACTGATTTCCACTTAGGCGCTTTGTACCCCTCAGGTACGGGTAATCCCTGCCGATATCTCCTCTAGAAGACAGGTTCTTACTGGAGGAGGTGTCGCATGTCTCGTTTCATTCCGACCGCGCTTGTGGCGATGAGCATCTTGGGGACGGCCCTTGTGGCCATGGCTCCCTGGAGCTGGGGCTAGACCCTCAGATCATCGGAACACATGCAAATGCCCCGCTCTAAGGCGGGGCATTGCGCTGTCTGCGTGACTATGCCGGTTTAGGAGCGGGGGCGGCGGCTGTCGCTGCCTTGCCGCCGGTGCCGGGCTTGGGCGGGGCCAGCCCGCGGGAGCGGCGCTGCTTCTCGAGATCCACTTCCGGGAACTCGGTGTGCAGGCCGGCGCAGTAGACCCGCGCGCTCGCGATCTTCTCGCCCTTCACGGTCATCAGAAACGCCTGCCGCACGATGCGCGGCTGGTCGTCGGGCTGCGTCTTCCAGGTGATTTCGTACTCAAGCGCGGCTGCGCCCTTCGCGCCCGACGTCTCATTGCTCCACGTAATCGTCGAGCCTGCGCCCGGCGTGAACCACACCTCGATGATTTTGGCGATGGTCGCGCCGTCAGGGGCGACCCAGTGTCCTGTGGGGGTCCAAGCTTCGAAGTTGACCGGAGCGGCGAACAGCTTCGAAATGCTCGTAAACTTGCGGGCTTTGATCGCCGCTAGAAGCTGGCCGGGAACTGTGTTCGCCATGCGGTTCGTCCTCTGCGTGCTCCCGGCCGCCAGCGGGGATCGGAGCTGATTCTGGGCACAGTGTAGTCCGCGCTGACGTTAGGCGCGATGCGACCAGATTGCGTGCCTTCGTGGCTAGGTTGCGAGGCCGACAGAGCTACTTCTTTTTGTCCTTCTTCGGCTTCTTCGTTTCGCGGTTACCTTTGTCCTTACTGCCCATGACCGAACTCCTTTCGCAGCCTAACTACAGCGCTAAGAGAGATACTGTAGGCGTTTGAAGAGCCTCCGACGCGCCTGCTCCTGAGATTCAAAGACCGTGGTTGGCTGCGCTACTCCCTGCCCAGCCAGCTTCGCGAAGGCCCCATTGAGTGCTTCTAACTCCATCGCAGTGACAAGAACGTTGCGACCGTCGAAGTCCCGATCCCGTAACACAGGCAGGCCGCCTAGAATCGATTGATAGGTCGCATAGAGCCTCCGGTAGCCGATCCGCTGTTCTTGTGTGAGTCGTATTTGCAGCCGCCCGGGCGGGAAGCGGACGGGTTTGCCCTCGATCGGCGTGTATTCCATCGGTGTGAGCTTAGACAAAAGAGCCACCGTGGGCAACGCGGCGGGTCGGTTCGGCCTGCACGGCGCCGGACGGAGCGCCGACAATCCCAACGATGGACGAAACTTGGGTGCTCATCGATGCCCATACCGGCCTGCACGTGAGCTGGTATTTCTGGCTGCGCGTGCTGGACGAGGTGAACCGCGCGGCGCGGTACGGCGCCCCGTTCGCGCTCCTGCTGCTTGATCCTGAAACAGCGGGCGGGCGAGCGAAGTCGCTGGACGGTTATGCCTCGTATGTGCCGGCGACGATTCGCAGCACAGATCTGGGAGGCACGCTCGGTGGTGGTTCGGCAGCGGTGCTGCTGACGCATCAGGACGAAGCTGCGGCGGTTGTGGCTCGTGATCGCGTCCTCGAGCGGCTGGCGGCGTCCTGCCCGGCCGGCGTTGCATGGCGTTCGGAGCTGCTCTGTTATCCGGCGGATGGCGCCAGAATTTCGATTCTTCTTACCGGCGGCTGGGAAGAACG
>JANXYW010000278.1 GCA_025355835.1 Chloroflexota bacterium | reverse complement strand
TGTATTCGAGGCGGATGGGCGTGCCGATGACCATCACGGGATCGCTCACGACGCCTCCGGCTCGAAGCAAACGATGTCGTGGATGTCGCCCTGCGTCTCGTCGCGCCAGCGCGCGCGGACACGCATGCCCGTCGACATGCGCGACTCGTCGCCCGCATCGACGGCGTGGAGCATCGCGCTGTCCGCGCCGTCAAGGCGCACGAGCGCGAAGGCGAACGGACGATCGACCGGGTGATGCTTGCGGGGTTCATGCACCCACGCCCACGTCGTAACGACGCCGGCGTCGCCAACGACGACCCAATCGTCGAGCGATTCCGCCGTGTCGGGGTCGTACTCCTGCGGCGGGACGAGCACGCGGCCGGATTTCGTGCGGATGCCTTCGATACGGCGTTCGCGGAGGCCGGCGAAGAAGCGGCCGAGGACGGGCCCGACGCTGCGCGTGTACGGATACTCGAGCACGTGTGGTGCGGTGAGGGCGGCCGAGGAATCAGGCATCGTTTGCGGCTCCAGAGCGCTCGCCGCGCGAGGCGAGCATCCTGACCAACCAGTGGCAAAGTTCCGACCGTACGGTTAGTATCCGCCGATCGGGTGCGCCTGTCAAACGGGGTTGAAGGATCGAGAGCGCAAGGTGGAATCGGGCTGAACGCTGGCCGCAACGAGCGACAAAAGGGCCGGACGGTTGTCCGGCCCTACGCACACGTCTTGCGACCGGCTGCTTAGAGCGCGCTTTTGTAGATGGCGCTGAGGTCCTCCGCGGTGGCGGCGCGCGGGGCGGCGATGAAGATACCCTGCGACTTCTGCGCATCCTCGACGAACTGCGGGATGTCTGACTCCTTCATGCCGACTTCGCTGAGCTTGGACGTGACGCTGATATCGCTGCGGAGCGAGCGTACCGCCGCGACGACTTCGGTTGCGGCCTTGTTCGCCGGCATGCCGAAGGCGTTGATGCCCATGAGCGGCGCGATCTCCAGCAGCTGCTCGGCGAGGAAGTCCTTGTGGAATTCGAGCACCTGGGAAAGCAGAATCGCATTGGCGACGCCGTGCGGCGTTCCGAGGCGGCCGCTGACGACGTGCGACAACCCGTGCACCTGACCGAGGCCCTGCGACATCGACTGGCCGGCAATGTCCGCGGCGTAGAGCATGTGCTTCAGTGCTGCCGGGCGATCGGGCCCGTTGACGGCCTGACGCAGGTTCTTGCTGATCTGCTGGATGGCGCGCGTAGCGAACATGCGCGTGAACGGCGTGTTGCCGGGGTTCACGTACGCCTCGATCGCGTGCGTCAGCGCGTCCATGCCGGTCGCAGCGGTGATCGGCGCGGGCATCTTCGCCACGAGGTTCGGATCGAGGATGGCGACGTTTGGCGTGCAGTTGAGCATGAGGTGCTTGTAGTGGCTGACAGGATCGGTGATCACCGCCGCAGCCGAAATCTCGGAGCCGGTGCCGCAGGTGGTCGGGATGGCGAACAGCGGCATCACCTTTCCCGGGAACGGTGTTGCGCCGACGCCGAAGAGATACTCCTTCGACGTTGCGCCGCCCATCGCGAACGTCACCGCAACGCCTTTCGCCGCATCGATCGCGCTGCCTCCGCCGACGCCGATGACGAAGTCACCACCTGCGTCCCGCATCGCAACGACACCGCCATCGACTTCGGGGATCGTCGGGTTTGGTGTGACGTTTTCGTACACCGTGTGTGCGACTTCCGCTTCGTCGAGGGACGAGAGGATCGAGTCGAGAATGCCGGCGGCCCTGATGCCGGGGTCGGTGACGACGAAGGCGTGCTTGTAGCCGGCGGCCTTGGCGCGCTGGCCCAGTTCTGCGATGCAGCCTTCACCGAAGACCGTCTCGACGCGCAATGCAAATGATGGCATGAACTCTCTCCTCGAAATGATGTCGCAGGTGTTGAAGCGCGGCGGAACACCGGTCGCGCCCAGAACTATGGATCGCAGACTCGCTTCGGGCAATCGGAGCGGGGTACCATGCATCAGCGATGCCGGATCGTTCAACGGTAGGACAGCGGCCTTTGAAGCCGTGAATCTAGGTTCGAATCCTAGTCCGGCAGCCA
>JANXYW010000242.1 GCA_025355835.1 Chloroflexota bacterium | reverse complement strand
CGTGCCCCTACGATCCTCGTGGTGGTGCACCGTCTCTGTCGACTGGTTCCGGAAGCCGGGCGTCCAAGCCATCTGTCCGAAACGCTCTCCTCTCCACGACGTGGAGAGGAGGTGGCCAACGGCCGGAGGTGAGGTGCTCGTGCGCCAGCAGTCCCGGATCTCCAGCACCCGCACCCTCACTCAACCCCATCAGAACCTCTGTGCCTCTGTGGTGAACCGTCCCGGCCGAACCCGAGTGACGCCGCGACATAGGCACGCGCGTTCAAAGCCCCTACGCTAGGTTCCGTCGAAGGCGTACTTGAAGAAACGACCGGCTCCAGCCGCTCATCGGATTCGGCGCTCCCGGCGAAAAACACAAAACTGCAATTCAATGTCGCCTATCGAAACGACCGTCAACCATAGAAATCAACGAAAGGTGACGCGACACGGCAATCAAAGGGGCTCACCGCCGCCCGGCCCAACCTATCCCCTCTGTGCCTCTGTGCCTCTGTGGTGAACCGGCCACTTGACAGACCTGCTACGCTCGGAGTGCCGGGTGACTCCACGATTCGATGGTGATCCGCGATTCCTGAACGCGGCTGCGGCCGTATTCAGATTTGCGTATGCTCGGCCGAAGAAGCTGTTGTGCCGCCATCCGCTTCGTGTATAACACTCGGGGTCTGCGATGGGCGGAGCCGCGACGAGTGGGCAGCCGCAGGCGGGGGAAGAACGGGCGTATGACGGACGAGATGGGCATCGAGACCGGCAGCGAGAGCGCTGGCGAGCACGCTATAGAAGTGAAGGAAACGACGCCCGCGAAGGCTGCCGCGAAGAAGCCTGCTGCCAAAAAGGCTGCGACGAAAGCCGGCGCCAAGAAGAAGCCAGCGGCCAAGAAGAAGGTCACGAAAGCCTCAGCGTCGGCAGCTAAGGCCGATAAGGCCCAGCGCAGCGCGAAGGGCAAGAGTCTCGTGATCGTCGAGTCGCCGGCGAAGGCGCGCACGCTCTCGGCGATCCTCGGCCGCGCGTACGATGTGCGTGCTTCCGTCGGCCACGTGCGCGATCTCCCGAAGTCGCAACTCGGCGTTGACGTCGATGACAACTTCGCACCGCGGTACATCGTACCGAAGGACAAGAAGGAGATCGTCAAGCAGCTCAAGGCGGCCGCGAAGGACGCGAAGCAGGTCTACCTGGCGACAGACCCCGACCGCGAGGGCGAAGCGATCTCGTGGCACCTGCTCGAAGCGATGGACCTCTCCACGAAGGGGTACCAGCGCGTCGAGGTCCACGAGATCACGACCGACGCGATTCACGAAGCGTTCAACCACCCGCGCGAGATCGACATGCAGATGGTGAACGCGCAGCAGGGCCGGCGCGTGCTCGATCGGCTGGTCGGCTACAAGATTAGCCCGGTGCTGTGGAGCAAGATCCGCCGCGGGCTGAGCGCGGGCCGCGTGCAGTCGCCGGCGCTGAAGATGGTCGTCGACCGCGAGCGCGAGATCCAGGCGTTCGTGCCGCAGGAGTACTGGACGATCGACACGCGGCTGGCGAAGCAGGCGGACGCCGACGAGCAAGCGTTCGGCGCGCGGCTCGCCGGACTGCCCGGCACGAAGAAGGCGGAGATCAGCAGCGGCGATCAGGCGCAGGCCATCGTCGCCGATCTGCGGCGCGCAGCGTACAGCGTGCGCGAAGTGAAGAAGAAGCAGCAGCTGCGCCGCCCGGCGCCGCCGTTTACGACGAGTACGCTGCAGCAGGAGGCATCGCGCCGCTTCGGTTTCTCGGCGAAGCGCACGATGGCGGTCGCGCAGCAGCTCTACGAAGGAATGAACATCCCCGGACAGGGTCAGACGGGTCTGATCACGTATATGCGTACCGATTCGCTGAACATCGCGCAGGTCGCGAAGGACGAGGCGCGCGGCGTCATCACGCAGCGCTACGGCGCCGACTTCGTACCGACGCAGCCGCGCGTCTACAAGACGAAATCGAAGGGCGCGCAGGAAGCGCACGAGGCGGTTCGACCGACGTCGGCGCAACGCGACCCCGCGAGCATGCGGAAGTCGCTGTCGCCCGATCAGGTCAAGCTGTACACGCTGATCTGGCAGCGATTCCTCGCGAGCCAGATGGCGGACGCGGTGTTCGACCAGGTGAGCGCCGAGATCGATGCCGCCGTTGACACGCAGCCTGCGCCGTACTTGCTGCGCGCGTCGGCGAGCCACATGCGCTTCCCGGGTTTCCGCCAGGTGTACATCGAAGGTCGCGACACCGAAGAGGATGAGGACGCCGAGAAGACGCTGCCCGATCTCAACGACGCTGACCTGCTGCGCATGCTCCAGGTGACGCCAGACCAGCACTTCACGGAGCCGCCGCCGCGCTTCACCGAAGCGACGCTGGTGAAAGCGCTCGAAGAAAACGGCATCGGCCGGCCGTCGACGTACGCGGCGATCATGTCGACGATTCAGGATCGCAACTACGTGAAGAAGGATGGCCGCGCACTCAAGCCGGAAGAGCTGGGCTTCGTCGTCAGCGACATGCTGACCGAACACTTTCCCGCGGTCGTCGATGTAGGTTTCACCGCGCGCATGGAAGACGAGCTCGACGACGTCGCGAACGGCGAGCGCACCTGGCCGCCGGTCGTGAAGGAGTTCTACGACCCGCTCAAGATCGCGCTCGACGCGGCCGCCGACGCGCCGCGCATCGAAGAGACGACGGACGAGAAGTGCGAGAAGTGCGAGAAGCCGATGATCCTGCGCTGGGGCCGCTTCGGCCAGTTCCTCGCGTGCACCGGCTTTCCGGAGTGCAAGAACACGCGGCCCGTCGGCGATGAAGCGCAGCAGCCGGCGGTGAGCGACGAGAAGTGCGATCTGTGCGAGTCGCCGATGGTGGTGAAGCGCGGGCGCTTCGGCCAGTTCCTCGCCTGCTCGAAGTATCCGGAGTGCAAAGGCTCGCGGCCGATTCTGAAGAAGGTCGGCGTTGATTGCCCGAAGGACGGCGGCGACATCGTCGAGAAGAAGAGCAAGCGCGGCCGCATCTTCTACTCCTGCGCGAACTACCCGAAGTGCGATTTCACCAGCTGGACGCGACCGCTGAAGACGGGTTGTCCGACGTGCGGCAGTCTCACCGTCGTAGCGACGAAGACGACCGCGAAGTGCACCGTGTGCGATTGGAAGGGCGATATCGACGCGATCGAGGGATCGGCGCCCGAAGCGGAACCAGAATTGACCGCCGTCTCGTGATGACGAGCGGGCCGGCGTGACCCACGCCGCAAGACGGAGTGCTGCGCCCTAGATGACGCTGCCCGACCCTCACTACCCATCGACACGATCGCGTGCGGCGCTGCACCGCGTCAGCCGCCGCAGCTTCCTCGCCGCATCGGCCGCGATCTCTGCCGCCGCCGCTGGAGTTGCGATCGTCGGCTGCAACGATCGTGCGAAGCCGAAGAAGCGCAGCGACGTACTGGCCGAGTCGGCGACGCCGTCTGCGTCGCCGGTCGGCACGCGCGGCGGTTCGCTGCGCGTCTACAACTTCGACGCGATGCAGTACGACACGCTGGACCCGCATCAGACGCAGATGGGGCCGGTCGCGAACATGCACTCCGCCGTATTCAGCAAGCTGCTGCGTTACGACGACGAGCGCGCGGGCACACTGACACGCGATCTCGCGGCCGCCATGCCCGAGCAGCCGGATCGCACGACGTACATCATCCGGCTGCGCGATGGCGTGACGTTTCACGATACGCCGAAGATTCGCGCCGCGTACCCGCGCACGGCGGGCCGCGCCCTCACCGCGAACGATGTGAAGTTCAGTATCGAGCGGCAACTCAACAAGAACAGCCCGCAGGGACGCCGGTTCTTCCGCCGCGGCAACTGGGACGTGATCGACAAGATCACCACACCCGATGCGCGCACCGTCGTGATCACGACGAAGACGCCGATCGCGCCGTTCTTGAACTTCCTCGCGGAGCGGCACGCGTTCATCATCCCCGCCGACATCACCGACCGCGTCGATCAGCTCGCAACGGATTCCGCGATGATCGGCAGCGGCCCGTTCATGCTGGATTCGTTCGAGCAGGGCGTCGCGGTGCGATTGCGCCGCAACCCGACATGGTTCGCGCGTGACGACGATCCGCGCGGCACCGGTACCGGGCGGCCATTCCTCGATGAGTACGTTGCGTTCTTCTCGCCGCAAGAGGATGCGTTCCAGCGGGCGGCGTTCCAGCGACGGCTCGTCGATGCGACCGGCTTCGCCGATCAAGCGGTGCTCGATACCGAGCGCAAGACGAACCTATCGGATATCGCGCTGGACGAAACGCCGGCCGGCGGTTTTCTCGCGAGCCGCTTCCTGCTCGACCGAAAGCCGTTCAACGACGACCGCGTGCGCCGCGCCATTCATCTCGCGATCGATCGTGCGGCGCTGATCGACGTGCTGTATCCATCGATGGACGGACGTCCGTCGGCGCAGCTGAGCGGGCCGATCGCACCGGCGATGGCGCGCTGGGCGATCGCGAACGACGATCTCGCGCGACGCCCTGGCTATCGAACCGACCCGGCCGGACGCGCGGAAGACATCGCGACCGCGAAACAGCTATGGGCCGCCGCCACGGGCGGCACGCTCACCGAACTACACGTGGCATTCGCGGGCGTACCGAAGGCGATCCCGGATCGCGCGATCGATGCAATCACACGGCAGCTGACGGAAGTGCTCGGCGCGCAGATCACGGCGACGACCGATCCCTCCGGCCAGGTGCTGATCGGCGCGGCGCTGTCACGCAACGTCGAGGGCGCGACGGAGGGTGTGGCGCCCTTCACGTTCGCGATGGAGGACGGGGGCGTGGACCTGGACGACTGGCTCTACGCGCAGTTCCGCAGCGGACAGCCGATGAACTCGTACCGGCTACAGGATCCGCAGGTCGATGCGACGCTCGACAAATCGCGCGCGGAGTTCGACACCGACGCGCGCCGCAAGCTCGGCCACGACGTCCAGAACTACCTCCTTGCAAAGGCGAACGCACGGCTGGAGTTCTGCGCGCCGATCGAGCGTCGGCTGCGCTGGGGCTACGTGCGCAACGCGACGCTGCCGGCGTGGTACGGGCGCGACGAGACGCTGGCCGATGTCTGGCTGGATACGACGCATCCCGCTTGGCGCGCGCGGTAGCATTCAAGCGATTGCCATCCACTACGCAAAATCCCTACGCAGGAGTGCTATCCTGCGACCGATCATGCCATTGAGGAGTGCCCTTTGACCATCCTGATCATGGCCATGTTCGGCGTCGTCGTCGGCTTCGTGCTCGACGAACTGATTGCACGCCTCGCGCGGGAGCCGTACGAGCGCGGCGACTCGGACGACGACATACCCCGTCCCCTGGAACTGGCGAGCGAAACCGGCGCGCTGGAGATGCCGCGCCTGCTCACGACGGGCGCGCCGTATCGACGCACCATCGTCGTGCTGGCGACCGTTGCCGCGTTCGCGGCGCTGGGACATCAGTATCAGGGCGAGGACTGGCACCTCGCGATCGTCGCGTTCTACGCATCGGTGCTGATCATCTGCACGGCGACGGACTTGCTCGCCTATCGCGTGCCGAACGCCGTGACGTATCCGGCGATCATCGGCACGTTCATCATCGGCATGGTCGTGCCGGGCACGAACCGGCTCGATGTCGCCGGGGGCGGATTGATCTTCGGCGGGCTGCTGTTCGTACCCTCGGTTCTCACGGGCGGCGCGATGGGCATGGGCGACGTGAAACTGGCGTTCTTCGTTGGGTTCGCGCTGGGCCTCACGTTCGTCGTTCCGGCGATGCTGATCATGGCGATGTCCGGCGGACTCGCCGCGGCGATCCTGCTGATCACGCGGTTACGCGGCAAGGGCGACCCGATCCCGTACGCACCATTCATCGCCGGCGGCGCGATGGTGGCGATGCTGATGAGCGGCACCGCGTTCTACTCGATCAGGTAGTGGCCACTAGCCACTAGCCACTAGCCACTAGCCACTAGCCGGATTATGGCAAGCAGCGGCGCTACTGTAGCCGCCGCGATACCATGCCCGCATGGCCATCAACGTCCGCATGCTCGACCACACGACCGACCCCGCGCGGTCGC
>JANXYW010000218.1 GCA_025355835.1 Chloroflexota bacterium | reverse complement strand
TGGCTCGCCGAGCTTACGGCCATGGCGCCGAAGCTGATCAGCACGCTCGGAACCAGCGGCGCGGCCGCCGTTCTCGGCATTGCCAGCGGTACGATAGCGGCGCGCGTACTGGGCCCTTCGCATCGTGGCGAACTGGCGTTGCTGCTGCTGTGGCCGCAGCTCGTCATCACGATCGGCAACCTCGGCATCGACGCGGCGGCGGTCTACCTCAGCGGCGACACGCATCGCCAGCGCGACGTACCGGCGACCGTGCTCGGCGTGGCGCTCGCGCAAAGCCTGGTGCTCGTGCCGGCGTACCTGATCCTCGTGCCCATCGTCCTCCGCGGTTCGGGACTCACGCGCGACGCGCTCTTGCTGACGCCACTGATTCCGATGTACCTCGTCGGATCCGTCAGTATCTTCTGCCTGTCCGGACAGCTGCGCTTCGCAGCCTTCAACACCGTGCGCATCTCGTTGCCGATCCTGTATTGCGCTGCGATCGCCGGGCTTGCGGTGGCCGGGCAGCTCACGGCGCTCACGGGTGCGTTCGCATTTCTCGTTGCACACGGCTGCTCAGACGTGTTGGCGCTGGCATTGGTCGTGCGTGGGAACGGCATCGGCCGCTTCGACGGCGGCCTGGCCCGCTCCGCGCTGCACTTCGGCCTCCGCTCGCACTTCGGGCGGCTTTCCGCGCAGAGCCTTGGTGTGGACATGGCGATCATCTCGCTCATGCTCTCATCGAAAGATCTGGGGTTGTACTCCGCCGCGACGGCATTTCTCGCCGCGCCGACGATCGTCGCATCGTCGATTGGCCTCGTCATCTTCCCGCACGTCAGCGCAACGCATCAGGCCGGCAAGCGGCCGCAGCTCCAGGCGACGTTCGCGCTGCACGCCGGTCTCGTCGTAGTTCTCGCGGCCTTGCTGATTGTCTTCGCGCACCCGATCGTGACGCTGCTCTTCGGCCAGAGCTACGCTGGCGCCGCACCGGCACTGCGCCTACTCGCCTTCGCATCCATCGCGATCTCCATCCGCTCGTTTCCCATCGAGGTGCTGCGAGGCATCGGGCGGCCGGGTTTGACGAGCATCGCGGAGGTGGCGAATTGGCTGCTCTTTCTCGCAGCGGTCCCGATCGGCGCAAACGCGGGCGGTCTCGTCGGTACGGCTACCGCCGTCGCCGTCGCTAGTTACGCCAGTCTCGGCGTGTTGCTGCTTCTGATGTGGCGCAACGGCGTCTTCGATCCGCGTGCGGCGGCGGCGGAACCGTCCGCAACAGCGTTGGAGGCGGCGTAGTGACGCGACGCCCGCTCTCCGCACCATCGGTACTCGTCACGCATCCTGGCGTGCAGCAGAGCTACGAGACGGTGGCCGGCCTGCAGCAAGCAGGCATGCTTGACGAGTTTGTCGCCAGTGTGTACCTGACGGATGAACACTCGGAACGCCGCAGCCCGTGGCGCTGGCTGCCGTCGGCGCAGCGTGATGTGGCGTCGGCGGGCCTTCGTCGGCGCTGGCACCCGTCAATCGACACCAGTCGCGTGCGTACGATCCCGTTGCCGTTTCTGGCCATGCGTGGTGCGACGCTCGGTCTCGAAGCCGTGGGCCTCGCACGATATCAGGGCATCGAGCGCCTCGGCGACGCGTGGTTCGACTGGATGGCCGCGCGCACGCTTCCGTGTCGTCAGATTACGCAAGTGCATGCGTTCGAAGGCGCAGCTCTGCACATGCTGCGAGCCGCGAAGCGTGCAGGACTCGCGACGGTGCTGGATGTGCCCTCCGCGCACGAGTACAACCTCGCCATCGCTGCATCGGAGGCGAACGCCGCGGGCGTATCGCCGCTCCCGGCGTTCGGATCGCGATCGCGCGTGCGCGAGGAACGCGCCCTCGCCGACGTGATCGTGTCGCCGTCCGACTACGTCACGCGCTGCCTCGTCGAGCATGGCGTCGATCGCACAAAAATCGCGCACATCCCGTTCGGCGCGGATCCGGATGTGTTCTCACCGGATCCGACCGCCTCGACCAGCGGCCGATTCGTGCTGCTGGATGTCGCGAGCATCAACTACCGCAAGGGC
Source organism: Chloroflexota bacterium (assembly GCA_025355835.1). Classification (GTDB taxonomy): domain Bacteria; phylum Chloroflexota; class Dehalococcoidia; order DSTF01; family JACRBR01; genus JANXYW01. The sequence continues at coordinate 4,415 of JANXYW010000218.1, read as the reverse complement.
ACGCGCTACCTGCTCCAGGCGTGGCGCGAACTCGCCCTTCCGAACGCGGAACTGGTGCTGGCCGGTGCGCCGGACGAGACGGGCATCGGCATGCTGCGTGAGTACGAAGGTTCGTACCGCCACCTCGGCCACGTACCGTGGTTCTCGTTGCCGGATCTTTTTCGGTCTGCGAGTGCGTTCGTCCTGCCGTCGCTGGCCGAGGGATCGGCGCTGGTGACGTACATGGCGATGGCCTCCGGTTTGCCCGTCATCGTAACGGACGACGCCGGATCTGTGGCGACCAACGGCCGTGATGGCTGGGTGGTGCCATCCCGCGACATCGACGCTCTGAAGACGAAGATCCTCCACCTGTACGAGCATCGCGACGAAGCCGCGGCGATGGGCGCGGCCGGGCGACGCCTGATCGAAGAGCGCTACACGTGGCGTCACTACCACCATCGCATCGCCGCCATGCACCGCGCCGTCTACGAGCGCACCGACATCGCAGGGGCGATCGCGGCCGCTACTGCCGAAAGCGCCATACCGGCGGCGATGCTGCCGGCCGCGTAGCTTCGGCCTGAATCTGGCCCTCATAGGGCACTACCCCTATGGTTCGCCTCCCCCGCCGCCAGCGAGAATTGACCGCTGGCGACAACGCCGGCATCGGCGCGCAACGGATTGTGCCGCCGTGAGCGATGGGGGAAACGGCATGGATGTCGCGCGGTACCTCGACATTGGCCGGCGCTGGTGGTGGCTCCTCGTACTTGGCGCGATGTTCAGCATCGCCACGTATGGCGTCGTCACGCGTTTGCACCTGCGAACGCCCGCGCCGCCCACCTACGCCGCATCGACAACGCTGCTCGCGACACTCCCACCGCCGCCGGAAGCGCAGCTCGCCGCTGATCCGTCGCGACGGCCGTGGGAGCTGGATCGACTGATCGCGACCTACGCACAGATGGCGAAGAGCCGCACCGTCGCCGAGCGCGCCGTGCGCGACGCCGGCCTCACGATCAGCCCCGACGAACTGGCTGCGCGTGTCTCGACCGACACGTTCGGCTACACGCAGCTCCTTCGCATCACCGCTCACGGCACGTCTGCCGACGAGGCGGATCGCTCCGTCGCGGCTATCGCCGCCGCGTTCAACGAAGTACGCGCCGAGCGCTCTATTCCGGGCGATGCTGCTGTCTACGAGACATCGCCAGCCGTGCGGGCCGATCACCCAACGCCGGAAATCGTGAACATCGCGATCGTCGCCTTCGCCGGGGTTGTGTCGGCAGCTGGCCTCGTACTCGCGTTCGAATTCATGCGCGGCGGCGCACAAACCGCCGTGGAGCACGCCACATCAGCGACAGAGGCGGGCGCGTCGGGTGCCCGCATGCCAAGTAACGAAGGGGCTTGAAATGCGAGTACTGGTAGCCGGCGGGGCGGGTTTTATCGGCGGTCACGTGTGCAGAGAGCTGCTCGAACGCGGCCACGAGGTGATCTGCCTCGACAATCTGGCCACGGGGCAGCTCGCGAACATTGACGAGATAGAATCGCATCCGGCGTTCAGCTTCGTGCGCGAGGACGTGACGCGGACACCGTTCCTCAGCGTCGATCTTGTCCTGCACCTCGCGTCGCCCGCCAGCCCGCTGTACTACAAGGCACACCCGATCGACACGATGCTCGCGAACTCCGCCGGGACGCACCGGCTCGCGGCGCTGGCCGCGGATCGTGGCGCGCGCTTTGTCTTCGCATCGACGTCCGAGGTGTACGGGGATCCGCTGGAGCACCCGCAGCAGGAGTCGTACTGGGGCAACGTCAATCCGGTCGGCCCGCGCTCCTGCTACGACGAGTCCAAACGCTTCGGCGAGGCAATGACGTTCGAGTACCGTCGCACGCACGGCCTCAACGCCTCGATCGTGCGGATCTTCAACACGTACGGTCCACGCATGGCAATCGACGACGGCCGCGTCGTTCCGGCGTTCATTGGCGCGGCGCTGGCGGGCGAGCCACTGCCGGTGTTCGGCGATGGTTTGCAGACGCGCTCCCTCTGCTACGTGTCCGACCTCGTCGAGGCGCTGTTGCTCGTCGCGTTCGACGGCAACGCCAATGGCCGCGTGTTCAATCTCGGCAACCCGCACGAGGTCACGATGCTGGAGCTTGCGCGCGCCGTGAGCGATGCCGCAGGCAGCCAGACAGGCATCGTCTTCTCAGAAGCCGCCGCCGACGATCCATCGCGCCGACGGCCAGACATCACGCGCATGCAGGAGCGATACGGTTGGCAGCCGATCGTCGGTCTCGCCGACGGCCTACGCCAGACGGTCGACTACTTCAGCGACCTCGCGCAGGACCGCGTCGCGGTCGCATCGGAGGCCGCATGACCGAGCCCGCGTTGGTCGCGCGCCGCTACGATGGCAAGTCGGTGCTGGTGACCGGTGGAACAGGGTTCATCGGCACGCACCTGAGCCGCCAACTCGTCGCGTGCGGCGCCGAGGTGGCCGTGCTCGGCCGCCACGCGGGCCCACTGCCGGACGGAGTTGAACTCGTGCTCGGTGACGTGCGTAGCGAGGCGTCCGTGACGCCGCTGATTGCGCGACGCTTCGACTACGTGTTCAATCTGGCTGCGTACTCCGGTCAAGTGCCGAGCTTCACCGATCACGAGCAGAGTCTCACGACGAACTGCCTCGGCCACTTGAACCTGCTCGAAGCGATTCGTACGCAGAGCCCCGAGACGGCGATGTGCTTCGCGAGCAGCCGGCTCGTCTACGGCCGAACGCAGTACTTGCCAGTCGATGAAGATCACCCGAAAGAGGCGCGAAGCTTCTACGGCATCCACAAGCGCACGTGCGAGGAGTACTGCGAGTATTACGCGCTGCGTTTCGGCGTGCGCAGCGTCGCGCTTCGCATCTCGAATCCATACGGGCCGCATGCTCCGTCGGGCCACCACCGCTACAACATCGCGAACTGGATGATCGACGAACTGATCGCCGGGCGCGACGTGACGGTATACGGTCGCGGCGAGCAGCTTCGCGACTACATCTACATCGACGACGCCGTCGAAGCACTGTTGTGCGCGGCGGCGGATGCGAACGCGGCGGGCCACGTCTACAACGTCGGCTCCGGCACGGGGACTGCCCTCATGGACTTCGTACGTGGAGTCATACAGGCGACCGGCACGGGAGGGTTCAGGCTCGTCGACTGGCCGCAGGAGTTTCTCCAGGTCGAGACAGGCGACTACGCCGCCGACATCACCCGCATCGTTGGAGAACTCGGTTGGCGTCCGCGTGTTTCGCTCGCGTCCGGCATCGCCGCAACGGTAGCCGCTGCGGGCGTCGCATCGATGCGCGGAACGGCGCCACCTCGCGACGTCGCACAGGCTGACGATGTTCCGAACGACAACGACGCCGAGGTGCTGGAGCAGGCTGCCTGATGACGATGTTCCGCATCGAACGCAGTCAACTGCCGATCGCCGCGAGCGCGCTGGTGCTTTGCGCGTTTGCGGGCGTCGCGGCCGGCGTGCGGACACCGATGGCGCCGTTGTTCGGCATATCCGTCGTCCTCGCACTCGTATCGCTAGCAGCGTGGCGCAACGGCGTGACGGCGCTGCTCGTTGTGCTGCCGTTCTCAGGATTGCCGGTGTTCATGGCTGGCCAATCCGGCCTCGCCGTGCGCGATCTCGCGATCGTCGTGCCGCTGTACGCGGCGTTCGCGCTCTGGGCGACCGATCGACGCACAGCGCCGCTGCCGCCACTCGGTATCGCGCTGCCGGCGCTCGCGCTGTTTGCCGCACTCGTCGTTGCTCACGTTGCTCTCGCGCCGTCACTCGCGATCGGAGCAGTTGGTGCGAAGGTGTGGCTCGCGTATGTGCCGATGATCGCCGTCGGATACCACTACATCCGCACGCCAGCCGATTGGGATCGTGCGCTGCGCTTGACCGCGCTGATCGGACTCGTTCCCGCAGGAATTGCGCTCGGAGAGTGGTTCATCGCCGCGCACCATCCGCAGACCGGCGTCTGGAGCAACAACTTCGGCCCGTTCCGGCATCTGTACGGATCGTGGTATGCGCAGGTGCGCACGAGCGGACTGGCGCTGCCCGCGGGCAGTCACACGTTCGTCGTGCCACGCGTACCCAGCACGTTCACAAGCAGCACCCAGTTTTATCTGTTCAGCATGGTTGCCTACGCGGCAGGCTTGTCGCAGGCGCTCCGACATGGACGGTTGGTTTGGATTGCGTGCGCGTGCGTGCTCGCGGCCGGTGTGATCGCGTCGGGCGAACGGCAGGCATACGTCGCCATGCCGGCCCTGACCGCCGCGAGCTTGCTCGTCGCCGGCTCTGGTCGAACACAACTCGCCGTGATGGCCGCTGCGGGCGCTGCGCTCGGGCTGGCGCTACTCGCGCTTGGCGGCGCACCGCTAACCGTGCTGAGCCTGCTCCCGGCGCATGCGCACGTGGA
>JANXYW010000217.1 GCA_025355835.1 Chloroflexota bacterium | reverse complement strand
TCCGTTCGATGCCGATCGCGCGCAAGCCGCGCTGCACCTCAGGCCACACCGCGCGGTGATGCTCGTCGTACGTGGCGATTACGTCGGACCCGTCTTTGAGGTCGAGTGTCTGCGCGTAGGTCTTCATCTTGGGCTGATCCTCGTAGCGCGTGTCCACCAGGTTTCCACGGAGCAGTTCCCCGGTCTTCCAGTCACGCGCGATCACGCGCCCGTCAAGCAATAGACCTACATCGAGCGGTTGCCCGCCCGTCGCCGCGCGATGCGTGACCTCAAAGCTGTTTGCATCGACTCCAACAACATCGCCGGAATACGTTCGAGCCACGACGCAGAGCGACTCATCACTGCTGAAATCCCAACTCCCTATGAATTGGAGGAGACCGTTCTCCGCGCCCTGGAGGCGAATCTTGTCACGGACGGACCAGTCGTTGACGTTGATGCGGACCAACGTATCGTAGTCGTCCGCCCAAAGCTCTGTGCCATTGGCACGGAAACGCAGCGATGGGTTCCCATTACGATCCGCCAGCGTCAAGTTCCCTATGATCTCATGGCGGTCGGGATCGTAGATCTTCGGACACGAGTCCCGTTGAATCGTCACGATGAGACGGGACTGGCCCGGAATCTCGACGGCACGCATGACGCTTTGGTATCCGACATCGTAGGCGTCGCCGTTGAACCATTCGAGGTGATCGACAACGATGTGAGGTGGCCGGTCGTTGTCCAACAGCACGAGACTGTAGTAAGGGGAGCTATCTGCCTTCACGCCAAAATGAGCGACGTACGCGCGTGGTAAATGCCTCCACACGCTCTCGTCACCCTCGATCCGAACACTGTTCCCATCGGAGCACAGCTTCCCTAGTTCTTCGCCGGGAGACGCCATATTGTGCGCCGTCGTCTGCCAGCCTAGACCCTTAAAGCCATGTGTAGCCGCGAAATAGTCCTCGCTTCCCGGCGTCAGTTGCAGATGCGTCGCGCTACTCAAACCCAACGACGTGGTGCGGTCAGAGGACACATCGTAGACCCATAGCGCCCCGCGATCGATCCATCCGAGATTCGACACGAATCGTGTGCGGGTGGAGTTGGTGATCAAGAGCACCGCCCTGCTAGAAAACGAGCACGCCGCCGTCGATGGGGTACGCCTGGCCGGTGATGAACGAGGCCTCGTCCGAACAGAGATACAGCGCCAACGCCGCGACTTCCTCCGGCTCAGCCATGCGGCCGATCGGCTGGTACTCGGACAGCACTTTGAACATCTCGTCCTCGCGGCCGGGGTACGTGTTGCGCAGATAGCCATCGACGAACGGCGTGTGTACGCGCGCGGGGCAGACACAGTTGCAGCGAATGCCCTGCTTGATGTAGTCGACGGCGATCGAGCGCGTCATCGTCAGCACTGCGCCCTTGCTCATCGAATATGCAAAGCGATCTTCGACGCCGATCAGAGACGCGATCGAAGCGAGGTTGAGGATGACGCCGCGGCCGCGCTCGACCATCTTCGGAATCGCGGCCTGCGAGCAGAGGAAGACGCCCTTCACGTTGACGTTGTAGATGCGATCGAGATCTGCCTCCGTCGTGGTTTCGACGGTGCCGATGTGGGCGATGCCGGCGTTGTTCACGAGGATATCGATGCGGCCAGCGTCGGTGTACACGCGATCGAACGCGATGGTCACAGATGCCATGCTGGACACGTCGCACGCGAGGACGTCGGCGGTACCGCCACCGGCGCGAATGCGCGCAGCCGTCTCGGCGCCGGCGTCTTCGTTCAGTTCGAGCACGAAGACGCGCGCGCCCTGCTTCGCGAACGTCGTTGCGATTGCCTGGCCGATGCCGGAGCCCGCGCCGGTGACGACGGCGATCTGGTTGTCGAGACGGAACACGTAGGCCTCCGCGTCTGCGCCGCTACGCAAGCGGCTTGTCGGCGAAATCGATCGCGATCACCGTCGCGTTGTCGTCGATGCTTGACTCCGGCACGGCGATCGTCAGTTCTCCGAGTGGATCCTGGTTGATGAATTGGTCGATCAGTGACGTGCGCGTTGTGAATTCGAGTGCCGCGCCGTTCGACAACGCCGTGATGGCCTTCACGCGCTTCGTGCGCACGCCGCGCACGGAGATCGTGTCGTACGGACGTGCGAGCAGGTGCAAGTACACGCGACCGTCGCGCTGCGTCGATGGGCCATAGTGTTGCCACGGCTCCAGGCCGGGTGTTGTGCCGACGATGCTCTCGCCGTTGCGCGCCATCCATTGCTCGATGACGGCGAAGCGCTTCGTGAACTCCGGCTGCAGGCCGCCGTCGGCCATCGGCCCGACGTTGAGCAGCAGATTGCCGCCTTTGCCCGCAACTTCGCACAGCGTTTGGATGATCCGCCGCGCCGACTTGAACTTCAGATCGGCCGGACAGTAGCCCCACGTCTCGTTGATGGTCAGGCAGGTCTCCCACGGGCCGGGCGGCGGCTGCGCGGGGACGAACTGCTCCGGCGTCACGTAGTCGGCGACGCCGGGCAGCCGATCGTTGATCATGATCTCCGGCTGTAGCTCTCGGATCATCGCTTCGAGATCTTTCGATCGCCACTGCGTCGTCGAGCGCTCCCAGCCGCCGTCGAACCAGATGACGTCGATCTTGCCGTAGTTCGTCAGCAGCTCACGGATCTGCGCGAACATCACGTCGATGAAGCGCGCCCACGCCGCCGGCTCCGGCTGCCGCCACTTGCCAAACGTGTACGGCTTGTCGGCGTTGGTGAATGCTGGATAGTCGGGGTGGTGCCAATCGATCAGCGAAAAGTAGACGCCGACGCGAATGCCCTCGGCGCGCATCGCATCGGCGAACGCGCGAAAGGCATCGCGGCCGTATGGCGAGTGCATGATGCCATAGTCCGACGACGCGGTGTCGTACATCGCGTAGCCGTCGTGATGCTTCGTCGTGAAGACGGCGTACGTCATGCCGGCGCGCGAAGCCATGCGCGCCCACGCGGCCGGGTCGTAGCGTTGCGGATCGAAGGTCGCGGCCGTCGCGTGATACTGCTCGACCGGCATATCCTTCGCGCTCGGCGCGCTGAAGACGCCGCCGACGAGCGGCCACGACAGCTCGACGCCCTGCTGGCTGCAGTGGCTCCAGTGGACGAACATGCCGAAGCGAGCGGTATCGAACCAGGACGTCATCGCGTGATGGTAGCGCGTCCGCGCCCACGCGCCAGCACGGCGCTCACGGCTCGTCGATGACGTGATTCTCGAGCACGCCGAGGCCGCTGATCTCGACGCGCACGACATCGCCGGCTTTCATGTAGCTCGGCGGTTTGCGCCCAAGGCCGACGCCGGCGGGCGTGCCGGTGAACACGAGATCGCCCGGCTCCAGCGTGAACGCCGCCGACATGTACTCGATGATGGCGCCGATGCCGAAGATCAGGTGCTTCGTGTTCGAGTTCTGCACCAGCTCGTCGTTGAGGTACGTCTTCACATCGAGGTTGTTGACGTCGCGGATGTCGTCAGTGGTGACCAGCCAGGGGCCGATCGGGCCGTGTGTGTCGAAGCCCTTGCCCATCGTCCATGTCGCCGCGTGGAACTGCCAGTCGCGCACCGAAAGATCATTGCCGTTGCAGAACCCGGCGACGTACGACATCGCATCGGCGGCGGCGATGTGCCGCCCGCGCTTGCCGACGACGAAGCACAATTCGCCCTCCCAATCGAGCTGGGAACTCACCTTCGGAAGATGCACGGGGGCGCCCGTGCTCGTGATGCACGTTGGCATCTTCGCGAAGACGATCGGCCGCTTCGGGATCTCGGCGCCGGTCTCCTCCGCGTGGTCGCGGTAGTTGAGTCCGATGGCGAGCACCTTGCCCGGCCGCGGCACCGGCGATTCGAGCCGCGTACCCGGCACGTCGAGCGAGAAGATCACGCCCGTCGCGGAAGCGCCCGCAGCTCCAGCAGCGCGCGCCGCGTCGACCGCCGTCTTCGCGGCCGACATCGCCTCATCGCCACCATTGAGAAAGCCGATCATGTCGACCGGAAGCTTGCCGCCGCTCGCGCGATTCAGGTCGACGATCGTCTTCTCGTCGAGCATCGCGCCGAGCCGTGTGTTGCCTGCGCTGGTGTACGTGACGAGTTTCATCTTCTCTCCCGATATGTGACGGAAGCGGGCGCGTTCAAGCACCTCACCCGCGCCGTCGGCGCCACCCTCTCCACGTCGTGGTGAGGGTTCTCGGTCTCGACGATTTGTTTTACTTCGCGGGATGGCTTCCCGCCATCAGCTCCGCGAGGTCGTCGGGGCGGATGAACGATGCGGGCGGTGGCGGGCCCCACGAGTACAGCGATCGCATGCCTTCCCACACCTGCGGCTTCCACAACTGGTCATCGACGATCACATCGAGGTCGCTGTAGTACTCCGAGAAGTTGCCCGCGGGGTCGCGGAAGTACCAGAAGAAGTTCGATCCGATGTGGTGGCGCCCGAATCCCCACACGTGCCGTGAAGGATCCTTCGTTAACAGCGCCTGCGCACCTAGCCCGATCTCATCGACGTCCGCGACCTGCCACGACGTGTGGTGCAGAAACTGCACCGGTGACTTCTGCACGAGCAGGTTGTGGTGATCGTTCGAGCAACGCATGAAGTGCGCGATGCCCTTGACGCTGTCGCTCACTTTGAAGCCGATGCCCTCCGTGAAGAACTTGTTGCTCGCTTCGATGTCCGTCGATCCGGCGACGACGTGTCCCAGCTTGCGTGGCCGCGCTCCGACGAACGCGTCGTCCGGGCGCAGCCGCGGCGAGCGCTCGGTAGTGCGCTCGGTACGGCCAGGGCCGTTGTACTTTGTCGCGGGCGTCTCCGCCTGCATGATCTTTGACGCGATCTCCACACGAACATTCACGCCCGTGCCGGCATCGACCGCGCAGACGCTCGATTCGGAGCGCAGCGCCGCAACGCCGATCGCGCTCAGCTGGGACGCGACGCGATCGATGTCGTCGGGATCTTCGGCGCCGATCGATACTTCGACAAGCCGACGGATCGGCGTGTGGACGATGCGGAGTTGCTCGCCACCGTCTGGTGTCGCGAAGACGCCGGGCTTCGTTTCCGTGAGCCCGAAGTCGTTGTAGTACGCCGACGTGGCGGCCACGTCGGGCACGCCGACGGTGACGGAGTTCATGCGGTGGAGTGACATAACCGAACCTCGCTTTTCCTGCCCTGGATCGTCGGCGCCCTGTCCTAGAGGAACCTGCGGCGTTCGAGGGCGGGGCCGGAGTCCTAACGATATCAAGTAGAGTTCACAGAGTGGAGGATCAACTCATACCAGCCACACCTGAACAGCAAGCATTTCTCGAGAGCCACCGGCTCGTCATCGTTGGCATCGGCCGGAAGGCGGGGCCGCCGCACATGTCGCCGGTGTACTACGTGATGGATGGCGCCGACGTCATCATCTCGACGACGGCGTCTCGATTCAAGGCGCGGGCTGTCCGCAAGAATGCGGACGTCTCGCTCTGTGTGCTCGGCGAAGAGTTCCCGTTTCCGTATCTGCTCATCTATGGACAAGCGTCCATCGAGGAGGCCGGAGCGGCGGAAGCGATGCGTCGGATCGGTGAGAAGATGAGCGGTAACCCCATCTCAGACACGGCGCTGCCCGCCATCCAGGGGCGGGCGACGAAGGAAGGCCGCGTTGTTCTCCGCGTGAGGCCAACTGAGTTCTTCTCGACGATGCCGCTTCCGCAGCAGAAGAAGTAGCGCCGCCCTCCCTTTGAAGGATCGACCTCAGTCGGCGAGAACCGCTCCTTGTGAACGGCGCGTGATCCGGTTCTACTGACGCCGGAGGAGCGCGTGCCCCAACCCGATTCCTCGCCCCTAGCCGCGAAGGCGCCGCGAAGTGCGCTCGGGCGCGTCCTTCGCAGCGCGTGGACGTTTCAGATTGCGTTCGCGGCGGCGCTGCTCGCGCTCGCGGCGTGGCAGGTCGATCTGGGCGATCTGCTGCACACCTTCAATCATGCGACATACGGGTGGCTCGCCGTCGCGTTCGCCATCTACCTCGGCTCGCGCGTCGTGCACACCATCGAGTGGCAGATCACGCTGACGAAGGTTGGGCATGCACCGTTCGGCGGGCTCCTCGGCGCGACGCTGATCGGCACGCTCGTCAACGCGATCATCCCGGCCAGCGCGGGCGAGGCGGCGAAGGTGCAGATCGTCGCGAACCGCTACGGGCTCTCGCGCACTGGCGTGATTACCGGTCGCGGCGCGGAGAGTTTGGTGAACGCGCTGATCATGGTGATGTTCATCGCGATCAGCTTCGCGCTGCCCGCGGCCGGCGTCGCATCGGGCGGCGTCTTGCTGCTGATGGCGGGCGGCGCGATCGCGGCGTTCGCGTTCGCGGCGATCAGCAGCAATCTGATGCCCAAGGCATATCCCGAATGGCGCGTGTTCAAGCTGCTGCCGGCGGCGCTGCAGGGCGCGATGCGCACACGCTGGCTGAGCTTTCACGAAGGCTTGGAGCTGATCCGCAATCCGCGGCTTCTTCTCTTCGCCTTCGCCTTGAACATCTTCGGCTGGCTCGTCGATCTGGCGATCATTTGGGCGTACGGCCAGGCGTTCCACCTCGACGTCTCGCTCGGCGCCTATCTCTCCGTGACGGTGGCCGTCGCGATCATCACCGTGTTTCCGATCACGTTCGGCAACGTCGGCACGTTCGAGTTTGCGCTGCTGCACGTGCTGCGGCTGTACGGTGTGCCGGGCGAACAGGCGCTGGCGTTCGCCGTCGGCATGCACGTCATCAGCACCGCGTTCAACGTCGGCCTGGGGATGATCGCGATGTGGATGATGGGGATCCGTCCGGGCGAACTGCTGCGCCTGCACTCGAATGCTGCGAAGGACGGCGGCGCAGCACCGGGTGCGCGTTCGTAGCGTCGGCGTAGCACCGCGCGGGCTGAATGCCCGCGCTCCGGAATAGAAGCCTTGGGAGCGAAGCGCTACGAGGCCGGGCTCAGTGTCCACATGTCGTCGATTTCGCCTTTGCCGTCGTTGCCGCCGAAGATGTACAGCTTGCCAGCGGCGTAGGCTGCGTCGGTGCTGTATCGCGCGGGTGGAGCTGCCACGGATGCATCGACTAGCGACCATGCCGACGACGCGATGTCGTACACCCACGTTTCGGCGGTCGGGCCGGCGGCGGTGTTGCCGCTGACGGCGTACCAGCGCTTGCCGCCTTCGCCCAACGTGGCGCCGTAGAGGTTACGCGGGCCGGGCAGCACCGGCGGTTTGTTCTCGATCCAGACGCCCTTCGCCACGTCGAGCGTCCAGAAGTCGCCGAGGAACGGGTTGGCGTCGGTCTGGCCGCCGAAGAGCAGCAGCGATCCCGATGCGGGCAGCCACAGGCAGCGCGTCAGGCAGCGCTTGATTGGCACGGCGCCCGATGTTGCGATCTTTGTCCACGGGCCGCCGTTGAGGTCGAAGGCCCACGTATCGTCGAAGCGCCCGCGATCGGTGAAGCCGTGCGAGATGATGATGCGCGCGCCCGCCGAATCGTACGCGCTGCCCGCGCCGTAGCGGATCTCCGGCCGATCTGGGGATGCGGCATCGAGCTGCGTCCAGCCGCTCGCGTCGAACGCCCAAACGTCGTTGAAGAACGCCTCGCCGTTGCCCTGGCCAAGGGCGACGATCAGCCGATTCTTCGCGCGATCGTACGATGCGTTGTGCGCGAAACGCGGTAACGGTGCGACGCCCGCGGTTGCGATTTGGCGCCACTCCGTTGTCGCCGGGTCGAACGTCCACAACTGGTTGTCGGCGACGCCCTTCGCGCGACCACCGAACAGGTAGATGAGGCCATCGTCCGGATTGAATGTGAGGCTGTGATCGCGCCGCGCAGTTGGGCCGCCAGCCGCCGGTACGCGTGTCCAGGCTTGTCTTGCGGCGAGCACTGTCGGTGACGGCGGCGGTATCGTCGCCGCGCTGGTCGGCGATGCCGCGACGGTCGCAGTCGACTTCGAGCTGCCGCTGCCGCATCCGACGAGCGCGATCGCGCCAAGTCCAGCCGCCCCGGCTGCGCTCCCGCGCAGCAGCGCCCGCCGGGAGACTCGCGTGCTAAGCCGCTCGAACGTCATGCTGTAGCTCCCCTCTTTCCGATGATCGACACCGGTGTTCTCTCCAGCCAATTTTGGAATGCGTACCCTTCGTGATCTTCGTGGATCGTCTCCTAGGCGACCGCCGCCTTCTCCATTATCTGCGCGTGATCCGGCATGCCGCTCGTAAGCGGTTGGATGTAGCGGCGAATCGCCAGCGCCACGGCCGCGCCTTCGCCGGCCGCTGATGCGGCTTGCTTCGTGCTGCCTTCGCGGCAGTCGCCGGCGGCAAACACGCCTGCGACGCTCGTCGCGAGCATGCCGTCGGTCAGGATGAATCCGCGTTCGTCGAGATTCACCTGACCTTCGATGATGCCGGTGTTCGGCGTAAGGCCGATGAACACGAAGACGCCGTTTGTCTTCACGTCCGTCAACTCGCCCGTCTTCGTGTTCTTCAGCACGACAGTGTCGAGCTTGCCGTCCGTGCCGCGGAACTCCGCGGGCGTGGCGCTCGTGATCACTTCGATCTTCGGGTGCTCGTTGACCTTTTCGACGACGACCTTGCTCGCCGAGAGCTGCACGTCGCGGGTGATGATCGTCACCTTCTTCGCGAACTTCGTCAGGAAGATGCTCTCCTCGCCGGCCGAGTTGCCGCCGCCGACCACCAGCACGTCCTGATCGCGATAGAACGCGCCGTCGCACGTCGCGCAGAAGTGCACGCCGGCGCCGATGAAGTCGTCTTCGCCCGGAACTTCCAGCCGCCGGTACGTCGAACCCAGCGTCAGCAGCACGGCCCACGCGCGGTACTCGGCGCCGTCCGCCGTGCGCACGATGCGGTAGTCGCCATCGACATCGATGCCCGTGACATCTTGCGCGGACAGAATCTCGACACCGAAGCGTTCGGCTTGCTGTCGCAATCGATCAGCAAACTCGGAGCCGGAGATGCCTTCCGGAAAGCCGGGGAAGTTATCGAGACGCTCCGTTACGCCCGCCTGGCCGCCTATGCCCCCGCGCTCGATCACAAGCGTCTCGATGCCCTCGCGCGCCGCGTACAGCGCAGCCGTCAGCCCGGCGGGTCCGCTACCCACGACGATCAGGTCGTAGAACTTGCTCTTTGCCGTCGTCTGCAATCCCAGCTTCTTCGCGAGGTCGGCGTTCGATGGCTCGATCAGCGTCGAGCCGTCCTCAAACTTTAGCACCGGGATCACGTGCTTGCCGTTGTTCGCTTCTTCGACGATCCGTAGACCCTCTTCGTTGCCATCGATGTCGATGAAATCGTAGTGTACGCGCTGCTCGCCGAAGAACTTCTTGGTGCGTTTGCAGTCGCTGCACCAGGCGGTGCCGTACAACTTGATCTCGGTGTGGGACATCTCTTGCTCCTGATTCTTGCGCGATATGAAGCTCAGTGCTTCGGGGGGCATCGGTGTTACAAGATAGCCGCATCGATGTGCCGTCGGTTTGCCGACGACCAGATGATCTGGATGCTGGACAACGAGCCGCTCGCCGAACTGAGAGCCCTCTCCACGTCGTGGAGAGGGCGCGGCCGACGGCCGCGGTGAGGTGCCGCTTACGCCTCGTGCTCTCGCTGCAACAACTCCGCTACAAGCGCTGTCCAGCCGGTCTGGTGGCTGGCGCCGAGACCTGCACCAGTATCCCCGTGGAAGTATTCGTGGAACAGCACCTGGTCGCGCCAGTGCTCGTCTGTCTGAAACTTTGTTCGGTCGCCGTGGACGTGGCGAGTGCCGTCGTCCTGACGTGTGAAGATGTGTGTCAGGCGGCCCGACAGATCGTCAGCTACGTTTGCGAGCGTCGCCATGTTGCTGGAGCCGACGGGCGACTCGACAATGAAGTCGTCGCCGTAGTAGCAGTGGAACTCGCGTAGCGCTTCGATCAGCAGATAGTTGAGTGGAAACCAGATGGGGCCGCGCCAGTTCGAGTTGCCGCCGAACAGGCCGCTGCGCGATTCCGCTGGTTCGTACCGCACTTCGTGCGTCGTGCCGTCGAGATCCAGCATGTACGGCTGCTCGAGGTGGTACTTGCTCAGCGAACGGATGCCGTGCTCGCTGAGGAACTCGTCGGGATCGAGCATCCGGTTGAGCAGCTGCTTCATGCGATGGCCGCGGACAAGCGCCAGAAGCCGCCGCCGCCCCATGCCGCGCTGCTCCCAGTGCGAAATGAGGCCCGCGAGCGCGGGGCGATGCTCAAGGAACCACTCGAGGCGCCGCTTGAAGTCGGGGAGCATGTCCAGCAGCTCCGGCTCGATCGTGAGCACTGCCAACAGCGGGATCAGGCCGACGAGCGAGCGCACTTTCAGCGGCACCGATCGCCCGTCGGAGAAGTGCAGTACGTCGTAGAAGAACTCGTCCTCGTCGCTCCACAGGGCGATGCCGTCGCCGCCGATGTCGTTGAGCGCGCCCGCGATGTACATGAAGTGCTCGAAGAACTTTGTCGCGACGTCCTCGTACACGCGATTCTCGCGCGCCAGTTCCAGCGAGATCGCCAACATGTTCAAGCAGAACATGCCCATCCAAGCTGTTCCGTCGGCTTGTTCGAGGTGTCCGCCATCCGGCTGCTCCGCGCTGCGGTCGAAGACGCCGATGTTGTCGAGGCCGAGGAATCCGCCCTGAAAGACGTTGTTGCCTTCCGAGTCCTTACGGTTCACCCACCACGTGAAATTCAGCAGCAACTTGTGAAATACGCGCTCCAGGAAGTCGCGGTCGGCTTTGCCGTTGACGTGCTTGTCGATCTCGTACACGCGCAGCGCCGCCCAGGCGTGTACGGGCGGATTCACGTCTCCGAAGTTCCATTCGTACGCGGGAAGCTGGCCGTTCGGGTGCTGGTACCACTCGCGCAGGATCAGCACGAGCTGGTCTTTCGCGAAATCCGCATCGATGCGGGCCAACGGCACGCAATGGAAGGCGAGATCCCACGCCGCGTACCACGGATACTCCCAGGTGTCTGGCATCGAGATGATGTCGGCGTTGTTCAGGTGCCGCCACATGCTGTTACGGCCGGCGGCGCGCGCCGCTGGCGGCGGCGGCCCGGCCGGATCGCCGCGGAGCCAGTCGGCGACGTCGTAGTAGAAGAACTGCTTGCTCCACATCAGCCCCGCGAACGCCTGCCGTTGCACCGCGCGCGCGTCATCCGACATGCCTTCGGCTGCCAGCACGTCGTAAAACGCGTCGGCTTCGAGCAGGCGCTGCTCGAGCACGCGCTCCGCATCGGCGAACGGCGCATCGTGCCGGCGCGACGAGAGGCGCAGCGTGATCGTCTCGGTGGCTCCGGGTGCGATCGTCAGCCGGTAGCGCGCGGCCATCTTCGTGCCGGAGCGCTCGTCGTTGAGCAAACCTTCGGCGCCGTTCACCACGGTGTCGTTGATCGCGTCCTTCACATGCGGCGACGCGTTCGGTGTGCCCCACAGCCGCTGCGTGTTCGTGTCGTTCTCCGTGAACATCAGCTCTGGCATGCCGTCGCAGGCCAGCCAGTGTTCGCCTATCTCGTCGTGCACGGCGTGGATCACGGACTTGCCGTCGGGCGCGTACGCCTGCCGTAGTTGCGGCTTTCGATCGTCGAGGCCCCACGACCACGTGTTGCGGTACCAGAGCGTGGGCAGCAGATGCAGCGGCGCCGCTTCAGGCCCGCGGTTCGTCGCGCCGATCCGCACAACGATGTCTTCTGGCCCGGCCTTCGCATACTCGACCGTGATATCGAAATAGCAATCGTCGTCGAAGATGCCAGTGTCGAGCAGCTCGTACTCGTCGTCCTCCCGCCCGCGACGGCCGTTCTCTTCGACCAGATCCGCGTACGGGAACGCGCGTTGCGGGTACTTGTACATCGCCCGCATGTACGAGTGGGTGGGCGTGCTGTCCTGGTAGAAGTAGTACTCCTTCACGTCCTCGCCGTGGTTGCCCTGCGGATTCGTCAGGCCGAAGAGCCGCTCCTTGAGGATCGGGTCGGCTTCGTTCCACAGCGCCAGCGCGAAGCACAGCCGCGACTGCTCGTCGGCGATGCCCAGCAGCCCGTCTTCGCCCCACCGATACGCGCGCGAGCGTGCGTGATCGTGCGGCAGGTACTCCCACGCCGTACCATCGGCCGAGTAGTCCTCGCGCACCGTGCCCCACTGGCGATCGGCCAGGTACGGTCCCCAGCGCTTCCACGGCGCGGTGTCGGCGCGCGCCTCCTCCAGCCGCCGCCGCTCGGCGACGGTGGGTTCCGGATCACGTGTCTCATCCTGCGGCATCAGCACCTCAACTGTCTGCACTTTATACGGTGCAATGCTTGTTTGGTGCGGGCGAACTGTCGGCGTTACGGCGCACGCCGCCGCGCGGTATAGTCGCGCTCATGGTCGAAGAAGGCGATGCTGCATCTGCCGACGATCCGGATGGAACGCCTGTGTCCTCCGAAGATCAGCGCGTCATCACGGCGCTGCGCTCCGGCGACGAGGACGCGTTCGCGGTACTCGTCGAGCGGTACAGCGGGCAGCTCCAGCGGCTGGCGTACGTCTACGTGAAGGATCGGCACGTCGCCGAGGAGGTCGTGCAGGAGACCTGGATTGGCCTGCTGCAGAGCATCCACCGCTTCGAGGGACGCTCGTCGCTGAAGACGTGGCTTTTTCGTATCCTCCTGAACGTCGCCCGCAGCCGCGCCCGTAAAGAGTCGCGCACGATCCCGTTCTCGTCGCTGTTCGACGCTTCGAAGGAC
The DNA here is from genome assembly GCA_025355835.1 of Chloroflexota bacterium. Taxonomy (GTDB): domain Bacteria; phylum Chloroflexota; class Dehalococcoidia; order DSTF01; family JACRBR01; genus JANXYW01. The sequence goes on along the minus strand of JANXYW010000217.1, from coordinate 2,799 downwards.
GCCGGCGAGCCGTCCGTCGACGCCGATCGTTTCCAGCCCGCGAGCGCGCGTTGGCCCGACCATTGGGCGACGCCGCCCAGCCAATGGCACCAGAATCCCGAACTACAGGCCGTTTCATCGGAGACGCGAGCGCATGTGAAGGCCGCCATCGACACGCTTCCGGACAACCAACGCGAGGTGATCACGCTCCGCGATATTGACGGACTGACTTCGTTGGAGGTCTGTAACCTTCTTACGATTTCCGACACTAATCAGAGAGTGTTGCTGCATCGGGCGCGCGGCAAGGTGCGCAAGGCTCTGGAAACGTACGTCGGGGAGGCGCGGTAGGCGTGGGCATCGAAGACGAGATCACCTGCAAAGAGATCGTGGAACTCGTGACCGACTATCTCGAGTCGGCCATGTCCGAGCCCGATCGCGCCCGATTCGATCGCCATCTTAGTACCTGCCGCGGCTGCGTCATCTATTTGGAGCAGATGCGCGAAACAATCCGTCTCACGGGCACGCTGACCGAAGATTCACTGTCGCTCGTCGCAAAGTCGAACTTGATGAGCGCGTTTCACGATTGGAAGCGCGAAGCGACGTCTTCGACTTAGCGCGGAGGTGGAAATCTCGTTCAGTACGGAGCGCGGGCATTCAGCTCGCGTCGCGCGAGTGCACGAAGTTCCACGCGCGGGCTGAATGCCCGCGCTCTCGGTACGTCGCTTTCATTCTTCGCGCCACCGGTGCGACCGAGAGTGCGAGTGGCATAGCCGTCCTCGGCGGTGTGTCCGGCGAAGCCGAACGGTGCGACTTCGCAGACTCACCCGTGGCGCGTTGAGATACCGCCGTCCACTGGGATCACCGTGCCGGTGAGATACGAACCCGCGCGCGACGCGAGGAAGATCGCCGTCCCGGCCATATCGTCGGGGCGGCCAATGCGGCCGAGCGGGCACGATGCGGCGATGGAGTCGCCGAACTGCTTCAGCGTAGCGGCCATCATCTTGCTTTCGAACGGACCGGGTGCGATCGCGTTGACGGTGATACGGCTGCCGGCCAACCGGTGCGCCAGCACGCGCGTCAGGTGGTGTACCGCCGCCTTGCTCGACGAGTACGCGTACGTCTCGAGCGTAGGCGCTTGCAGCCCGTCGATGGATCCGATGTTGATGACGCGGGCGGGGTCGCCGTCGGTCGCGGCGCGCTTCAGTAGCGGCGTCATACAGCGCGTGAGGTTGAAGACGCCCTTCACGTTCAGCGCGAATACTTTGTCGAAGGCGTTGTCCGGATACTCGGCGAACGGCGCGCCCCAGTTGGCGCCGGCATTGTTGACGAGCACGTGCACGCGCTCTTCGCGCGATTCGAGCGCGGCCGTCAATTCGCGGCAGCCCGCCTCGGTGGCGAGATCAGCGGGAATTGCGACGCAGGCGCCGGATTTCGATAGCTCGGCCTCGACTTCGCGGCACACCTCCGCGTTCCGCGACGAGATGTACACACGGGCGCCCGCTTCGACGAAACCGCGCGCGATCATCAACCCGATGCCGCGCGACCCGCCGGTTACCACCACGACTTTACCTTCGACAGAGAATAATCCACTCAAGAGGGCGGCTCCTTTCAACGACAACAAATTGCGGAACGCCGCCATACGGCAGCGGCGACGCGCATCGTGCAACACCCTCCCTGGACGTGAGCCGCTTGCGGATGCTCCCGATTATCGTGGAAACGCGAGTACGCAGCCAGACGCTGACCGTCGCGAGCCCCGCCGGCGCGGGTTGCGGGTGCCCCTGCTCGCATAAGTAAGCGATTCGCGTACGGAGGCGGGCGCGGCTCGTACGGCTACTCGGCGACCGTTACCAGGAATCGATCGCGAAATCGCACCAGCACATCCAGCACCGGCCGCCCCGCGACGGCGATCAGCGCCGCGTTGGCGATCGCGCGCCACGCGTCCCACGCCGCCGATGTGAGGATGTAGAACGCCCCGTAGTGCCGCAGCGCCGGGATGAATCCGAGGCCCGCATGCCACGACACGTTCTCGCTGGTGACGGTGTATGGCCAGAACCAGATATTCATCAGCGCGCCGAACGCAAAGCCCGACACGACGCCGAACACCATCAACATCGCGATCTCGCTGCGGCGTCCGCGCACGAACGATGGGCGCATCGCGCCCAGCCAGCCGCTCGTCATGCCGAGCCAGCCCGATGCGAACATCTGAAACGGCACCCACGGACCGAAGCCGCCCGAGACGAACGCCGAGACGGCAAGCGACAGGGCTCCGAGCAGAAAGCCGAAGCGCGGCCCGAAGACGTAGCCGCCAAGAATGACCAGGAAAAAGAACGCGCTCGCCCCCGCGGGCAGTGCGGGCAGGCGCAACGCCGCCGCGGCTACCGTCAGCACGGCCAGTGCCGACGCGACCTTCGCGTTCATGCCACCCGATGCCAATTCAATGAGGAAGAGCAGCGCTGCCAGGCCGGCGAGCATGCCGAAGATTAGCGGTGCGTCGCCGGCGTGGGCGCTGTTCTCTGACTGCGGCGCCGTCGACAGGACGAACGGGTAGAGAAACGCTGCCACGCCAACCGCGCTGGCGACCAGCAACATCAGCGGCGACGCGATGCGCGCGAGAACCGGCTTCGGCAGCGCAGGCACGCGGACGAACTCGAACGCTGCGTCACGCATCGAGCTGCCTCCGCCGGTACCAGACGAAACCGCCGACGGCCGCGAGTGCTGCGACGACTGATCCAAATCCGGCGATCGGCACGATGTCGAATCCTCCTCCGTGCCGTCGCTGCGCAGCCGACGCGTTGCGTAGCCCGGCGTCTGGCTCGACGA
>JANXYW010000142.1 GCA_025355835.1 Chloroflexota bacterium | reverse complement strand
CTACATCGCCCAGGGCGAAGCACAAGAGATCCACAATCGCTACGTCCCCGCTCACCGGTCGCCGTGGTGGCGGCCGCAACTGCTCGCTCCACCGCCGATCGTCGCGACATACATGGCGCGCCAGGCGCCGTTCTTCGCTCTCAACCCGGACGGTTTGCACATTCTCAATGTCATCCATGGCCTGTACCCGATCACACCTCTGGATAAAGAGCAACTCCGGCTACTCGTGCAGACACTGAATTCGATGCGGGAGTCGTATCGCGGCCTTGGCAGAACGTACCAGGGCGGCCTGGAGAAGTTCGAGCCTCGCGAGATGGAACGGCTCACCATCAAGTTGGACTCCGCCGACAGACTGGGAATGCTCTGCGATGGCTAAGGTCGTCCCGCCTAGGTGGTCGATTGAGGAGCTTGAATCGGGCCGCCAACGTGCGCTTGCCGAAGTCATCGCATCGTGGGGCAAGGACGGCTCCGAGCGCTACGTCAATACGGTCGAACAGCTTTCGCTGCCGCTTCGCCGTCTTTTCGCCGCCAGCAACGATCTCGGCGATCTGTCAGCTGCAACGTTCACTGGCGATGCTTCCCTCGTAGCGGCCGCCCGCTTCGTGACGGCGCCTCCCGTGAGCGCGGACGATCTCAAGACATTGGTCGGCGGCACCGTCAGCGTGAAGACGCCAGATGTCCTACGAGCGGAGCGCGTCGCCGAGATCATCCGTTCCGCGTGGGATCCGCTCCGGTTTCCGTGGCTAAACCCACGGCGCGCCGCAACAGAAATCGAGCGAGACACCGCGATCAAATGGACCGCGAGCATCTGGGCCATCGAGTCGATGCGTACGTACAAGCGCGTCACGTCAGCCCGAGAGCAGGAGCTCAAGGTCGCGCAGGCACTCGAATCTAGTGGGTTCCAGTCGCTCGCTCCTCGCCGAATCGATGCACTCGAGGATCTCGATAGGGGATCGTTCACGCGCGAGTGCCGCATCGGCGACCACAAATCGGATGTGCCTGTGCGCTTGCGAGATGGACGTCTGCTGTCGATCGAGTGCAAGGTCTCGAATAGCGCGGTCAACAGCAAGAAGCGGTTGAACAACGATGTCGGTGCAAAGGCCGGGGACTGGAAGAAGACCTTCGGCACACAGGTGATCACAGCCGCCGTGCTTTCGGGCGTGTACTCACTCGGCAACCTCATCACCGCACAGGACCATCAGGACATAATCATCTTCTGGGCGCACGACCTGGACCCTCTCAAGGAGTTCGTCGCCGCCGCGACCTGACACCGGCAACCATCGCATTCAAGATCGTGGTTCGCTATCATCCGGGCGAGCCCAAACATATGTTCACGCACCTGCACTTACACACCGAGTTTTCTCTTCTCGACGGGCTCAGTCGCATCCCCGACGTGATGGATCGCGTCCTCGCGATCGGCCAGAACTCGGTCGCCATGACCGACCACGGCGCCCTCTACGGCACCATCGATTTCTATAAGGAAGCGCGCGCCCGCGGCATCAAGCCGATCATCGGCATCGAGGCCTACGTCTCGCCCGACTCGCGCCACAAGAAGGCCGATTCGCGCTCCAACAACTATCACCACCTCACGCTGCTGGCGAAGGACGAGGCCGGCTACCGCAACCTCATCCAGCTCAGCACCAAGTCGCACCTCGAAGGCTTCTACTACAAGCCGCGCATGGATAAGGAGCTGCTCGCCGAGTACGGCAAGGGCATCATCGCCCTCAGCGGCTGTCCGTCAGGCGAAATGCACAAGCTCCTCAGTCAGGATCGCGAGGACGAGGCGCAGGAACTCGCCGGCTTCTTCTCCGACGTCTTCGACGACTTCTATCTCGAGGTGATGAAGCACGACGAGCCAGACATCAACGCCGAGTGCGCGAAGGTCCTCACCGGCCTCGCCAAGCTCTCGAAGAAGATGAAGATCCCGCTCGTCGCCACCAACGACTCGCACTACACGGCGCCCGAGGATCACAGCATTCACGACGTGCTGCTCTGCATCGGCACCAACACGACCGTTAACGACCCCAAGCGCCAGCTGAAGATGCACGATCACGGCTACTACGTGAAGTCGGAAGAGGAGATGCTCGCGCTCTTCCCCGAACACCCCGAAGCAGTCACGAACACGCAGCTCGTCGCCGAGCAGTGCAATCTCGAGTTCGATTTCGGCCGCATGCACCTGCCCGAGCCGGAGATCCCGAAAGGCTACACCCCGCACGAGTACCTCACGCACCTGGCGCGCGAAGGCCTCAACCGCCGCTACCCGTTCGCGGACGACGAGACGCGCGCGCGCCTCCAGTACGAACTCGATGTCGTCGAGAAGACGGGCTTCACGAACTACTTCCACGTGGTCCACGACATCGCGGAGTTCTGCAAGCGCGCGAAGATCATGCTCGGCGTTCGCGGATCCGCCGCCGCCAGCGTCATCCTCTACGTGCTCGATGTGACGTTCATCGATCCACTCGCCACGCGCCTCGTTTTCGAGCGCTTCCTGCACGTCGATCGCAAAGAGCCGCCCGACGTCGATTTCGACATCCCCGACGATCGCCGCGACGAAGTGATCCGCTACGTCGCCGAGCGCTACGGCTACGACCGCGTCGCGCAGATCATCACGTTCGGCACCATGGGCGCGAAGGCCGCGATCCGCGACACCGGCCGCGCGCTCGGCTTGCCGTACGGCGACGTCGATCGCGTTGCCCGCCTCGTCCCGAACGCGCTGCACATGACGCTCGCCAAGGCGCTCGAAGAGTCGCCCGAACTCGCCGGCGCATACGAGGTCGATGCCACGGTACGCAGCCTCGTCGATACGGCGCAGCGGCTCGAGGGCATAGCGCGCCACGCCAGCACGCACGCCGCCGGCGTCGTCATCTCGCGCGATCCGCTCGCCGAGTTCGTGCCGCTGCAGCGCCCCACCCGCGGCGACGAATCATCGATCCCGACGACGCAGTTCGCGATGTCGCAGGTCGCCGAAATCGGCCTGCTGAAGATGGACTTCCTCGGCCTCGCCAACCTCACCATCCTCGGGCGCGCCGTCGAGAACATCGAACGCACGCACGGCGTCACCGTCGACCTCACAGCGCTGCCGGATGGCGACCCGAAGACGTTTGACATGCTCAGCAGCGGCGACACCTTCGGCGTTTTCCAGCTCGAGTCGCCGGGCATGCGGCGCGCGATCCAGGAGCTGCGTCCGTCCAGCGTCTCCGAACTCGTCGCGCTCGTCGCGCTGTACCGCCCCGGCCCCATGCAGCACATCGGCTCGTACTGCCGCGCCAAGCACGACCGCTCGCTGGTCAAGTACCCGCACGCGGATCTCGCGGAGATCCTGGACGAGACCTACGGCGTCATCGTCTTCCAGGACCAGGTGCTGCTCGTCATGCAGAAGTTCGCCGGCTACGAACTGAAAGACGCAGACTCCGTCCGCAAAGCCATGTCGAAGAAGATCGCCGCGCTCATGCAAGCGGAAGGCGAAAAGTTCATCACCGCCGCCGTCAAAAACGGCTACAGCGACGCCGAAGCGCGCGCCGTCTTCGATCTCATCGAGCCGTTCGCCGGCTACGCCTTCAACAAGGCGCACTCAGCCTGCTACGGCACCATCGCGTATCAAACCGCCTACCTGAAGGCGAACTACCCGCACGAATACATGACCGCCGTTTTATCCAGCGCGGGTGCCCACGAACGCATCGCCGAAGCCGTCGCCGAATGCGTCCGCCTCGGCATCCCCGTCCGCCCCCCCGACGTAAACCGCAGCAACATCACCTTCGAACTCCAACACGTCGAAGAAGAGAGCGGTGTCGCAGCCGCTGCCCCATCCGCTCCAACAAAATCTGCGCCATCTGCGAAATCTGCGGTTCCGTCCCCGTCCCCGTCGGTGAAATCCGCGAAATCCGTGGTTCCCCCCGGCGTCCCGACGATTGTCTTCGGCCTCGCCACCGTGAAGAACGTCGGCCACAGCGCAGCCGAAGGCATCACGCTGGCGCGAGCCGAAGGCGGCGACTTCACCAGCATCGAAGACTTCACCAAGCGCGTGGATATGAAAGCGCTCAACAAGCGCGCGCTCGAATCGCTGATCAAATGCGGCGCGCTCGATGCGCTCGCTGCCAGCGCGGGCGGCGCCGCGATTGGCCGCGGCACGCTGCTCGCCAACCTCGACCGCATCGTCTCGCTCGCCCAGCGCGAACTCAAACTCAAAGAGACCGGCCAGTCGACGATGTTCGACATGTTCGGCGACAGCGTAGCCACGCCGCTGCCATCGCTCGAACTCGTCGACGCCGAAGTCTCGAAGGCGGAGATGCTGTCGTGGGAGCGCGAACTGCTCGGCGTCTACGTCTCCGAGCATCCGTTCACCAGCGCCGCCGTGACGATCTCGAAGCACACATCTGCGCTCGTCAGCGAGATTACGGCCGAACTCGATGGCCGCGAAGTCGTCATCGCCGGCATGGTGAACGCCATCCGCCCCCTCACGACCAAGGCCGGCAAGACGTTCGTCGCCGTCACGATCGAAGACCTCTCCGGCAGCGGCGAAGTCACCGTCTGGCCCGACCTCTACGACCCGACGAAAGAGATCTGGCAGCCCGGCAACATTCTGCTGATGCTCGTCCGCGTGCGCGAACGCAACGAGCGGCTCCAGGCCGGCGTCCAACAAGTGTCACTCGTGCAGGCCGCCGACGGCACCGTCTCGCACGAACACTTCCACATCCCCGCCTGGCTCACCGAAGCCGTCCGCACCACCGCCGGCGTCTCCATCACCAACGTCCAGCGCGAGTCCAACACATCGCCGCAAAACGGCGCCGCACCCGCCGCCGTAGGGGCACGGCGCGCCGTGCCCTCCCCCGGTGCCACGACCGATGCGTCGAACAACACACCTGCATCACGCGGCACCACCGACGTATCCACATCCCGTACCGCTGCGCCTGTGCGCGACATCGACGCGACTGCCGATCCCTCCCCCCGTACGGACAGGTCTTCAGACCTGTCCCCAAAGGCCACAAACGGCACGACCGCCTCGCATCCCAAACCACCCACCACCAACGGCGCGAACAACGGCAGCGGCGCAGCCGCGTCACCGTCGCGCGTCCTCCGATTCTTCCTCCATGAATCATCAGACGAACACGACGACCGCACCCGCCTCGACGCACTCGTCGCCCTAATCGCCAACTACCCCGGCACAGATCCTGTCCGCCTCTTCATCCACGCCGCCGACGGCGACCGCATCGAACTCCACCTCCCCAACGCCCACGCCTGCGAAGAACTCCGCGCTGCCGGCATCGAACTCCTCGGCAAACAAGGCGGCGCCGACCCCCTCCCCACCCAGC
>JANXYW010000420.1 GCA_025355835.1 Chloroflexota bacterium | reverse complement strand
TATAGAACTCTGGGGCATCTCGAAACGTATGTCCTTGTGTGGAGCAGATGTGCTTCGGACGGGCGACCGCACGGCCCTTCGTCAAGAAACGTGGCGCTGAGGGTTGCTTTTGAGGGGTCGGATTCTGTAGCATCCGCTGGTTGACACCTGAACGGCCTATTTGTATACTCAGCCTAGGCTAGACAGTACCCCCTTGCCCATTGGAACCCCATTTCATGTCCCCGAGCGGGACTATTTCTGTCATCGGGAGATCACGGTTCATAACGCATTGTTAGGAGCGCGCACGGAATGACTGTCTCAACAGACATGGTCAGCAGTCGAACGTTGTTTCCAGCCAGCAAGAAATCGTACGCGAAGATTGCTCATGTGCTGGATATTCCGCATCTGATCAGCATGCAGCTTTCTTCCTTCAACTGGTTCAAGGAAGAGGGTCTGCGGGAGCTGTTCGACGAGATCTCGCCGATCTCCGACTTCACCGGCACGCGCATGGAACTGCGCTTCGGCGACTACTCCTTCGGCGAGCCCAAGTACTCGGAATTGGAGTGCCGCGAGCGCGACATGACGTTCTCGGCGCCGCTGCGCGTGAACGTGCAGCTCGTCGTGCGCGAGACGGGTGAGGTGAAGGAGCAAGAGCTGTTTATGGGCGACTTCCCGCTCATGACGCCGAACGGCACCTTTGTCATCAACGGCGCCGAGCGCGTCGTGGTGTCGCAGCTCGTTCGCTCGCCGGGCGTCTACTTCACGCTGGAGACTGACCCGACGACGGGGCGCGAACTCTGCTACGGCAAGCTGATCCCGAACCGCGGCGCCTGGCTGGAGTTCGAGACCAGCAACAAGAACGTGATGTCGGTGAAGGTCGACCGCAAGCGCAAGATCCCGATCACGACGCTGCTGCGCGCCATCGACGAAGAAGAGGGCGTGCCGGAAGCCCAATTGGGCACGAACGAGCGCATCCTCGCGAAGTTCGCGGACATCGACACGAACCCGGATCACCTGTACATCACGACGACGCTGGAGAAGGAAGCTTCGACCAACAAGACCGAGGCGCTCCTGGACTTCTACCGCCGGCTGCGTCCGGGCGACCCGCCGACGCTGGAGAACGCGCGCGGCCTGCTGAACTCGCTGTTCTTCAACAGCCGCCGCTACGACCTCGGTCGCGTCGGCCGCTACAAGCTGAACCGCCGCTTGGAACTGGACACGGAGCAGAAGATCCGCATCCTGCAGCCGCGCGACCTCGAGACGATCATCCGGACGCAGGTGCGCCTCAACAACGGCACCGGCCATGCGGACGACATCGACCACCTGGGCAATCGCCGTGTGCGCGCCGTGGGCGAGCTGATCCAGAACCAGTTCCGCATCGGCTTGCTGCGGATGGAGCGCGTGGTGCGCGAGCGCATGACGATCATCGACCCGGATCAGGCGACGCCGAGCGCGCTGATCAACATCCGGCCGGTCGTCGCGTCGATGAAGGAGTTCTTCGGCGGCTCGCAGCTCTCGCAGTTCATGGACCAGACGAACCCGCTGGCGGAGCTGACGCACAAGCGCCGGCTTTCGGCGCTGGGCCCCGGTGGTCTTTCGCGCGACCGCGCCGGCTTCGATGTGCGTGACGTACACCACAGCCACTACGGCCGCATCTGCCCCATCGAGACGCCGGAAGGACCGAACATCGGCCTCATCGGCTCGCTGGCGACGTACGGCGTGATCAACAGCTACGGCTTCATCGAGACGCCGTACCGCCGCGTGATCAAGAAGCTCTCGGCGAACTCGCCGGAGTGGACGGGCCGCTACCTGCGCGAGGACGTCGATAGTGAACTGAGCGCCGGCACGCTGATCACGGAGGCGCTGGCGAAGAAGCTGGCGCGCAAGGGCGAGCACGAATATCTCGTGCGGCCGTACGTCAGCTCGCAGATCGAATATCTGTCGGCGGACACCGAGGACAACTACGTCGTCGCGCAGGCGAACGCGCTGCTCGATTCGGACAATCATTTCCTTGAGGAGCGCATCGAAGCGCGCGAGGGTGAGAGCTTCATGATGGAGCCGCCCGACAAGGTCGACTGGATGGACGTGTCGCCGAAGCAGATTCTCAGCGTCGCGACGTCGCTGATCCCGTTCCTGGAGCACAACGACGCACCACGCGCGCTGATGGGCTCGAACATGCAGCGGCAGGCTGTGCCGCTGGTGCGGCCCGAGACGCCGATCGTCATGACGGGCGTCGAGGCGCAGGCGGCGCAGGACTCCGGCCAGGTGATCCTGGCAGAGGAGGACGGCGAGATTCTTTCGGCTGACGCGCGGCTAATCCGCGTGCGCTACGACAACGGCGACGAGAAGGAGTATCCGCTCCTGAAGTTCGTACGGTCGAACCAGGGCACGTGCATCAACCAGCGGCCGACGGTGCAACGCGGCGATCGCATCCGCAAGGGCGCGGCGCTGGCCGACAGCTCATCGACCGCCAAGGGCGAGCTTGCGCTGGGACAGAGCGTGCTGGTCGCGTTCATGTCGTGGCAGGGTTACAACTTCGAAGACGCGATCATCCTGTCGGAGAAATTGGTCCGCGAAGACAAGTTCACGTCGATCCACATCGAGAAGCACGAGGTGGAGTCGCGCGACACGAAACTGGGACCAGAAGAAATCACACGCGACATTCCGAACGTTGGCGAGGAGTCGCTCCGCGACCTCGACGAGAACGGCATCATCCGCATCGGCGCGGAAGTGAACTCCGGCGACATTCTCGTCGGCAAGATCACGCCGAAGGGCGAGACGGAGCTGACGGCGGAAGAGAAGCTGCTGCGCGCGATCTTCGGTGAGAAGGCGCGCGAAGTGAAGGACACATCGCTCCGCGTACCGCACGGCGAGCGCGGCAAGGTGATCGACGTGAAGGTGTTCCGCCGGGACACGCACGACGAACTGCCCGCCGGCGTCAACGAGCTGGTGCGCGTATCGATCGCACAGCGGCGCAAGATCTCCGAAGGCGACAAGATGGCCGGCCGCCACGGCAACAAGGGCGTCGTCGCGCGCATCCTGCCCGTCGAGGACATGCCGTACCTGGAAGACGGCACGCCGGTCGACATCGTGCTGAACCCGATCGGTGTACCGAGCCGCATGAACGTCGGGCAGGTGCTGGAGACGCACCTTGGTTGGGCGGCGAACGAGCTGGGCTTCCACGCGGTCACGCCAGTGTTCGACGGCGCGAGCGACAAGCTCATCGAAGACGAGCTGGGTCGCGCATGGCTGGCGCAGCAGGCCGGTGCGTTGAAGCCAACGGGCTTGAACGGCAACGCCGACAACGAGACTTCGTACGAACACGTGGACCTGCCGAAGCTCGAGGCATGGCTGACGCAGCAGGGCTTCGACGCTCGCGACGTGATCGACGACACGCGCATCGGTGTGGCGAAGCGCGCCTGTCTGGACTACTGGCTGGAGAACGTCGTCGGCCTCAAGCGCGTGCGCGCGCTGTCGGCAGAAGACATCGACAAGAAGGTCACCATCGCCATCAAGGACGGCTTCGCGCCGCCGACGTGGGGCAAGCAGAAGGTGCTGGACGGCCGCACGGGCGACGCCTTCGACCAGCCGGTGACGGTCGGCTACATCTACATGCTGAAGCTCGTCCACCTTGTCGAAGACAAGATTCACGCACGCAGCACGGGCCCGTACTCGCTGATCACGCAGCAGCCGCTGGGTGGTAAGGCGCAGTTCGGTGGCCAGCGCTTCGGCGAAATGGAAGTTTGGGCGCTGGAAGCGTATGGCGCCGCGCACATCCTGCAGGAGTTGCTGACCGTGAAGTCCGACGACATCGTCGGCCGCGTCAAAGCCTACGAGTCGATCGTCAAGGGCGAAGACGTGATGGAGCCGGGTGTACCGGAGTCATTCAAGGTGCTGGTGAAAGAACTCCAGAGCCTGGGCCTCTCCGTGGAAGTGCTGAACGAGGACGAAGAGTCGGTCGAGTTCGTGGAAGCGGGCGAGGGTGTGCCGGAACTCGGCATCAACCTCTCCGGATTCGAAGGTGAGGAAAGAATCAGTGCTTGAGGTAAATGACTTCAACGCCGTCCGCATCTCGCTGGCCTCGCCGGAGCAGATCCGGTCGTGGTCGTATGGGGAGGTCACGAAGCCTGAAACGATCAACTACCGCACGCTGAAGCCTGAGAAGGACGGACTCTTCTGCGAGAAGATCTTCGGTCCCACGAAGGACTTTGAGTGCTACTGCGGCAAATACAAGCGCGTGCGCTATAAGGGCATTGTCTGCGACAAGTGCGGCGTCGAAGTCGCGCGGTCGAAGGTGCGCCGCGAGCGCATGGGCCACATCGAGCTGGCATCGCCGGTCAGCCACATCTGGTTCGTGAAGGGCACGCCCAGTCGCCTCGGCCTGCTGCTCGATATCTCGCCACGCTCGCTGGAGCGTGTGCTGTACTTCGCGCAGTTCATCGTCACGACGGTGGACGAACACGCGAAGAAGCGCGCCATCGACCACCTCAAGGACGAGATGGAGCACGAGGCGACGCGCCGTGAGAAGCAGTTCGCCGACCAGGCGACAGAGCTGCGCGAGCAGCTCACGGCGACCGAAGAGCAGATCGCCACGGACAAGGCCGGCAAGCTGGAGCGGCTGGAAGAGGATCGCGAAGAGAAGACGAACGCGATCATGGAAGCGGCCGTCGAGTTCCAGGAAGAGCTGAGCGAGCAGGTCGGCAAGACCGCGCGCAAGGGCTACCGCCTGGGCGACACGCTGGTCATCGAGCGCGGCACCGTCATCGAGAAGAGCACGGTCACCGGCTTGAAAAAGGCCGCAACTGAGCGCATCCACGCGCTCGAAGCCGACGTGAAGAAGAAGAAAGACGACATCAACGTGATGTCCGACGCCGCACTCGACCAGAAGCGCGCCGTAATCCACGCCGAACTGAAGCCGCTTGAGGAGAAGGTCGGCGGCGAGCGCCAGGCCGTCTACGCCGAGTACCAGGAGCGCATCGAAGAACTCGAGCTGCTCAAGGATCCGGCCGACAACGACAAGATGATCCTGCTCACCGAGGCGAAGTACAAGGAGATGCAGGACCGCTACGGCAGCGTCTTCGAAGCCGGCATGGGCGCCGAATCCGTGTTGAAGATCCTCGACCGCGTCAACGTCGAGAAGCTCCGCGAGAAGATGCAGGGCGAGATTCACTCCAGCTCCGGGCAGCGCCGCAAGAAGGCGACGAAGCGCCTGAAAGTCGTCGA
>JANXYW010000105.1 GCA_025355835.1 Chloroflexota bacterium | reverse complement strand
GCAGGTGTTGGCCGTCTCCGACGACGGTGGCCGCATGCCACAGAAGTCGACATTCTTCTATCCGAAGCTCCCGACCGGCCTCGTCATGAACACGCTGCTGCCGGACTAGCCGCGGCCCGTACCGATGGTCGTTTGTTGCATGCGTTCGAGCTTTGTCGTACAAAGGATGCAGCCTTCCGATTCACTGACCGAACGATTGTCGCCGTGCTCAGAACGGCGTAGGAGCCTCATCCATGGCGAAGAAGGTCGTACTTGCGTACTCCGGCGGCCTCGATACGTCCGTCGCGATCCGCTGGCTGAAAGAGGAGCGCGGCTACGACGTCATCGCGCTCACGATCGATCTCGGCAACGAGAAGGATCTCCAGACCGTCGAGAAGCGTGCGTACGAAATCGGCGCGATCAAGGCGATCGTCCGTGACGGCAAGCAGCCGTTCATCGACTACTTCGCCTTTCCCGCACTGATGGCCGGCGCTGTGTACGAAGGCCAGTACTTGCTCGCGACGGCGATCGGCCGCCCGCTCATCGCGAAGATGCTCGTTGATGTCGCGCGCGAAGAAGGCGCGAGCGCGATCGCGCACGGCTGCACTGGCAAAGGCAACGACCAGGTGCGATTCGACGTCAGCACGCAGGCGCTCGCGCCCGATCTGGAGATCGTCGCGCCGGTGCGCGAGCACCGCATGAGCCGTGAAGAGCAGATCGAATGGGCCGAAGCGCGCGGCGTGCCGGTGCCGGTTACGAAGGCCAGTTCTTACAGCACCGACGAGAACCTCTGGGGCCGCAGTATGGAGGCGGGCGTACTGGAAGATCCCTGGGCGTCACCGCCGGAAGAGATCTACATGTGGACGCGATCCGTAGCCGACGCGCCCGACACTCCACGTGATGTTGAGATCGGCTTCTCGCACGGACGGCCCGTGAGCCTCGACGGTCACGAGATGGACGGTGTGACGCTGACGCAGACGCTCAATGAATGGGCCGGTGAGCACGGCATCGGCCGCACCGACCTCGTCGAGGATCGCCTGATCGGCATCAAGTCGCGCGAGATCTACGAGGCGCCCGCCGCGTGGACGCTTCACACGGCGCACGAAGCGCTCGAGCAGCTCACGCTGTCGAAGCCGCAGCTGCGCACGAAGAACTCGCTGCGGCAGGAGTACGCGGACCTCATCTACAACGGGCTCTGGTTCACCGCGCACCACCAGGATCTCGCCGCGTACGTACACAGCACGCAGCGGCACGTGACCGGGACCGTGCGCGTGCGCATGCACAAGGGCCAGGTCGTTGCGACCGGCAAGAAGTCGCCGCGCAGCCTCTACAGCTACCAGCTCGCCACGTACGACCGCGGCGACGAGTACGACCACGACAGCGCGCTCGGCTTCATCAAGATCTGGGGGCTGCCCGTGGCGCAGCAGGCGAAGAAGCAACTGCTCGCGGACGGCGAAGCGCCGTTCCAGCTCGGTACGTCGGACGCCGGCGCCGACGCGTAGCGCCGCTTTGATTGTGTTGCTGTTTTTTCATTTCTCTCCGTTTTGCGGTGGTTGGTGAAGCTGCGGGTTGATTGATCTTTTGATTGATGCGGCGATGGGGCATCCACAGATTTCACCGATGGGCACAGATTGGGGGACGGGGAACATGGATTTCACGGATTACGCGGATTTTGGGTTGGCGTGGGTACACGGGTAGTGTGCGGCGGGTTGGGGGCGAACGCCTAGCGTGTGGTGGCACCTGCGGGACGTGAGGCGTCCACAGATTTCACAGATGGGCACAGATTTCTTGGCGGGAGTGGGGCCCTCACCCGGTCGCCTGCGGCGACCACCCTCTCCCTCAGGGGGAGAGGGACGAACGGGGGCGAGGAGCGCGCATGGTGCGTTGGATCGCGCTATGATGCGGCGATCGTCGCGTATGTGAGGATGCCGTGCCGCTATCCGAAGCCGACACTCGCTCCAAGCTCATCGACCCGGCGATTCATGCGCGCGGGTGGACGGAAGACCTCATCCGGCGCGAGGAGACGGCGGGAGCGATCGAGCTGCTGGACGGGCGCCCGAGCCGCCGCAAGACCGGGCGCACGGACTACACGCTGCGGATCAAAGTCGAAGGCGGCGAGCAGCCTGTTGCGGTGGCGCTGATCGAGGCGAAGGCCGAAGACCGGCCGCCTGCGCACGGACTCGAACAGGGCAAGCTGTACGCGTCTTCGTGCAGGCGACTCAACGTGCCGTTCGTCTTCTCCAGCAACGGCCATCTGTTTGTCGAGTACGACCGGTTCACGGGCATGACCTCCGCTTCGCAGCCGCTCGCGGTGTTCCCGTCGCCGGGCACCTTGCGGGCGCGCTACGAGCAGGGCATGGGATTTAGCCTCGGCTCGGCCGCGGCGCGGCCGCTGCTGACGGGCTATCCGGCTAACGAGCAGACCAGGCACTACTACCAGGACGCCGCGATCCGCGCGGTGCTGGAGAAGCTGGCTCGATGCACGGTCGAAGAGCGGCCGCAGCGCGCACTTCTCTCGCTGGCGACGGGCTCGGGCAAGACGTTCGTCGCCGTTAACCTGCTCAGGCGCATCGCGGCTGCCGGGCAACTGCGCCGGGCGCTGTTCGTGTGCGACCGCGACGAGCTGCGCAGCCAGGGAGCGGCTGCGTTCGCGAGGGTCTTTGGGTCCGATGCGGCGCGCGTTTCAGCTGCGGAGCCGATGAAGAACGCGCGCATCCTCGTCGCCACGTACCAGACGCTTGGCGTGGAAGGCGACGACGCCGAGCAGAACTTCCTTACGGAGCACTATCCAGAGGACTACTTCAGCCACATCATCATCGACGAGTGCCACCGCTCGGCGTTTGGCAAATGGTCGCAGGTGCTAACGCGGAATTGGAACGCGGCGCAGATCGGCCTCACGGCCACGCCGCGTGAACTCGATGTGAGTCCAGAGCTTGCGGGTGCGCGGCTCGATCTTGAAGTGACCGCCGACAACCTGACGTACTTCGGACCGCCCGTGTACGAGTATGACCTAGCGCAAGGCATCGAGGACGGGTATCTCGCGGCGTGCGAGATCATCCGGCGCGACATCTTCCTGGACGACAACACGGAGAACGAGCGTGAAAGCGGCGTGAGCCGTGATGACCTCGAGGGGAAGCGACTGGTCGATGTGCGGACGGGCGAACTGCTCAGCGTCGCTGATGTGCGTGGCGACTACGATGCATCGGCGCTCGACCGGCGACTCGTGTCCCCGGAACGCGTCCGGGCGATGGCCAACGACCTGTTCCAGCACCTTGTCGCTACGGGCGGCCCGGAACAGAAGACGATCGTGTTCTGCCAGAGCGACCACCACGCGGACGACGTGGCGATCGCGATGAACAACCTCTACGCCGAGTGGTGCGCCGCGAACGCGCGCGCGGTGCTTCCACACTACGCGTTCAAATGCACCGCCGCATCGAGCGGCGGCGATTTTGTAGCCGACCTGCGGGGTTCGTCTCGCTCGTTCTTTATTGCTACGACCGTGGAACTGCTGACAACGGGTGTCGATGTGCCAGTGGTGCGCAACATTGTGTTCTTCAAGTACGTCCGGTCGCCGATCGCCTTCTACCAGATGGTCGGACGCGGTACACGCATTGACGCCGCTTCGAACAAGCTGATGTTCCGCGTGTACGACTACACCGACGCGACGCGCTTATTCGGCGAAGCGTTCATCACGAAAATCGCGAAGCCACGCGAGTCGGCGACTTTTGCGGTCGACCCGACGGAGCCCGAGCGCGTGATTGAGGTGGCGGGCTTCGACGTGCATATCAACGACGCCGGGCGCTTCATCGTCACCACCGGCCCGGACGGCAAGGCGGTTCCGGTGACTGTCGAGGAGTACAAGCAGCGCATCGCCGAACAACTCGTCCAGGAAGCGCCGACGTTGGATGCGTTTCGCCAGCGGTGGATCACGCCACCTCTACGGCACGAGATGCTGGAGCACCTGCCGGAGAAGGGCCGCTCGGCCTCGCTAGTGCGGGAGCTTGAAGGCATGCGCGCCTATGACCTGTACGATGTGCTTGCGGAGCTCGGCTACGGCCTCGCCCCGCGCACAAAGGCGGAGCGGACCGCAGCGTTCGGCTACAAGCACGCCGGATGGCTCGACCACCTACCGCCGCGGACAGCAGCGACGCTGAAGGCGATGGCGGCGCAGTTCGCGCGCGACGGAACCGAGGGGTTGGAGAACCCGCAGATCTTTGGTGTGCCGGAGGTGGCGCGCGAGGGCGGCGTCAAGGCGCTTGAGATGCTCGGCAAACCGGCTGACGTGCTACACGAGACGAAGGCAAGGATGTTCGCGACGTGATCGAACCAGCCTACCTCGATGCCGATGTTGCACTGCCCGATGGCTGGGAGTGGGCGCGCCTCGGCGATGTGTCTGAGGTAAATCCCCGACGAGCCTCCCTCAAAGGACGGTCCGATGAAGCACTTACGACGTTCATACCTATGGCCGCCGTGGACGAGCTGAGCGGTACGGTCGCGAACGCCCAAGCCAGGGCGTTTCGAGACGTCCGAACCGGGTACACCTACTTCGAGAACGGCGATGTGCTCTTCGCAAAGATCACCCCGTGCATGCGGAACGGTAAGCAAGCCGTCGCTACTGACCTCATAGACGGGTTCGGGTTTGGCACGACGGAGTTTCACGTCTTTCGACCCAGCGGATCTATTACCTCAGCTTGGCTACATCGCTTCGTCAGGTAGCGGCGAGTCCTTCGCGATGCGATGGCGCGCTTCGCGGGCTCCGTCGGTCAGCAGCGAGTTCCCGAAGCGTACATGGCAAACCTGCGCGTGCCGCTTCCCCCACTCGCTGAACAGCGTCGCATCGGCGCGATCCTCGACGCGCAGATGGCGGCGGTGGAGCGGGCGCGGGCGGCGGCGGAGCAGCGACTGGCAGCTGCGCGGGCTCTCTCGTCGGCGTACTTGCGCGGGGCGTTTGAGAGCGCCGAAGCTGCGCGGTGGCCGCGAGTTGCCATCTCCGAGATCGCTGAAACATGTAGTGGTTCTACACCGAGCCGAAGCGAGCCAGCCTATTACCGAGGAACGATTCCGTGGGTAAAGACGGGTGAATTGCGGGACAACGCGATCATCGATACGGAAGAGCACATTAGCGAAGCCGCCCTTCGTGAGACCTCGGTACGAGTGCTTCCGGCCGGCACGGTGCTTGTCGCGATGTATGGACAGGGCCAAACGCGAGGCCGTACGGCGCTCCTTGCGGTTCCGGCCACGACAAACCAGGCATGCTTCGCGATCCTTCCTCGTCCCGAGAAATTCTCCAGCGAGTTTCTACAGCTGTTCTTCCGCTACAACTACTGGCGGCTCCGACTTGAGACAGATGCGCGAGGTGGGAGCCAGCCAAACCTCAACGGAGCGATACTTCGTAGCCAGCTAGTACCGATCCCGGGAATCAGCGAGCAGGCGAGAGTCGTTGCTTCGGTGCATCACCAGCTGTCGGTCTCTACGCTAGCGGCTGCCTCGGCTGCGTCTCAATACACGGCGGTCCAAATGTTGCCGACCGCGCTCGTCCGAAGCGCATTCAACGGATCATTGTAATGGCAAACGCCGACCGCATCCGACGGCGTCTGTCGACGCCGCAGTCCGTCAATTCGGTGATTAACACCATCTGCAAGATAATGCGACGTTCGAATTGTCAGGGCGCGCTGCAGTACGTCCCTGAGCTTTCGTGGCTGCTCTTCCTTCGCATCCTCGATGAGCGCGAGACTCGGGAGGAGGAAGAAGCCGAGGCTGTTGGCGCGCCGTACACCCCGTCCCTCGAACCGCCCTACCGTTGGCAAGACTGGGCAGCGCCGGCGGGCGCGAAACGAATTGCCCTACAGGACGCTGCGATGGGCGCGTTCTTTGCCTTCGTGAACGGCGAAGTGCTCCCGCACCTGCGCGAGCGGCGGGATCAGCCGGGCGCGACGCCCCGCCAGAAGATTATCAGCGAAGTCCTGTCCAGTGTTGAGCGCACGCGGATCGACACTGAGCGAAACTTCCTCGATGTGCTCGACAAGGTCGAGCAAGTCAGAGACGAGAACATCGATCCGACGCACGTGTTCCCTCTTTCGCAGGTCTTCGAAGGCCTGCTGCTCAAGATGGGCGCGAAGAACAATGACGGCGGGCAGTTCTTCACGGCGCGCGAGGTGATCCGGGCCATGGTGAAGGCCATCGATCCGCGGATCGGCGAGACGGTCTACGATCCCGCCTGCGGCACCGGCGGCTTCCTCGCGCAGGCGTTCGAGCACATGGCCGGGCCGGGCAACGCCAACATCACCTCGCCGGAGCAACTGGACGTGCTCAAGCATCGCACGTTCTACGGTTGGGAAAAGGACGACATCATCTATCCCATTGCCCTCGCCAATCTGACGCTGCACAACATCGACGAGCCGCCACATCTGCCACGGAAACACGCTAACTGGCAGCGTGTCCTACGGAGGCCTGTATCAGGGCGCGCCGACACTTCATGATGTGGTCCTGACGAATCCGCCTTTTGGTGGCGAGGAGGGAATCGAGGCACAGACCAATTTTCCGTATAAGACGCGAGCCACGCAGGTGCTGTTTCTCCAGCATGTCATTGGCAGCCTCAAGCCAGGCGGTCGCTGCGGCATTGTGCTCGATGAGGGAGTCCTGTTTCGCGTAAACGAAAAGGGGTTCGTTCAAACAAAGCGAAAACTTCTCGACGACTGTGATCTGTGGTGCATCGTTAGCCTTCCTCCAAAAGCGTTTGTCAATGCCGGCTCAGGCAACAAGACGGATCTCCTTTTCTTCACGAAGGGCAGGCCGACGGAGAGCATCTGGTACTACGACCTGTCGGACATCAAGGTAGGCAAGAAGACGCCGCTAACGCTCGACAAGTTC
The DNA here is from genome assembly GCA_025355835.1 of Chloroflexota bacterium. Classification (GTDB taxonomy): domain Bacteria; phylum Chloroflexota; class Dehalococcoidia; order DSTF01; family JACRBR01; genus JANXYW01. Next base: position 3,487 of record JANXYW010000105.1, on the reverse strand, counting down.
GAGGAGTTTCTACGTTTGCTGCCCGACCGCGCGGACAGCGACCGCAGTTGGACGGTGACGCGCGCGGAGATCGACGCGAAGAACTACGACCTCAAGGCGGTGAATCCGAACGCCAAGAACGACGAAGACACGCGCTCGCCGGAGGAGCTACTCGACCTGATCGAGGCTAAGGGGCGCGAGGTTGCGGAGGCTGTCGCGGCGCTGCGAGCCATCGGCGCGGGGCCTAAGAGCGCGTGACCGTAGGCCTCGACCCGAATTCAGTTGTCGACAGTCTGTCGACAACTGATGCGGAGGGGGTGAGCCGCCCAGCTTGCCGCCGCTCATCGGCGGGCGTACTCTCGGCAGTGGAGGTTGCGGGATGGTGCAGGCACCGATGACGGCGAACGATGCTGAGCTGATCGCGCTCTCCGAGATCGTCGGGCTGCCGATTCTGGAGCGGCAGGGCGAGACGATTGCTCGCGTGAAGGACGTGATCGCGCGGCACCAGGAGGGCGCGTATCCGGCGGTCACGGGCCTTGTGTCGCGCGCGGGGGGGCGCGAGTTCTACATTCCGATTCATCGCGTCGCCGAGATTGGGCCGCGTCAGGTGCGCCTCGTTTCGGGCGCAGTCGATGTCGGCCGATTTCAGCGCCGGGACGGCGAGTTGCTGCTGTCGAAGGACGTGCTCGACCGGCAGGTGATCGACGTGCGAGGCACGCGCGTCGTCCGCGTCAACGATCTGTACCTGAGCGCCGCGCCGGACGGGTATCGCGTCGTCGCGCTCGATACGGGTGGCGGGGCCATCCTGCGTCGGCTGCTGCCGGGTGCGATGCGCGGTCGCTTCGCCAGCCGCATGCTGACCGACTGGCGCGACGTCGAGTACCTGATGTCCGATACGCCCGCCGTGCGCCTCAAAGTCGGCCACCTGCAGCTGCGCAAGCTGCGGCCGCAGCAACTCGCGCGCATCGTCTCCGAATTGAGCAAGCAGGAGGGCGCCGAAGTGCTGGCGTCGCTCGAAGAGGAGCACGCCGCGGACACGCTCGAGGAGCTCTCGACGGAGCAGCAGGCGCAACTTCTCAGCGCGATGCCCGTCGAGCAGGCGGCCGATCTGATCGAAGAGATGGAGCCGGACGACGCGGCCGACGTCCTGGCGCACGTTTCGGCGCCGCGCGCCGAAGAGCTGCTCGAAGAGATGGATCGCCCCGAATCAGAAGCCGTGCGCCGGCTGCTCGAATATCACCCCGACACGGCCGGCGGCATCATGACGACGAATATCCTCCAAATCGCGCCCGATCGCCCGGTGTCCGAAGCCCTCGCCGTGTACCAGACGCGAGAGGACGCGCCGGATTTCGCGTACTACTTCTTCGTGGTCGATGCAGCCGGCGTCCTCGCGGGCGTGCTCAGCATGCGGCAGGTGCTGGTCGCTGCGGATGGCGCCGTCGTGCGCGACGTGATGACGCGCGAGCCCGTGACGGTGCACCCCGACGACGAGCCGCAGCATGTCGCCGAGATCATCGCGGAGTATAATCTTCTGGCGATGCCGGTCGTCGACGGAGGCCAGCGCTTCTTGGGCGCGATCACCGTCGACGACGTATTGGACGTGTTGTTGAAAGAGTCATGGAGACGTGGACGCAGCCGCGGGTTTGGCGGCTGACGCTGTAAACATGGGAACTAGTCGTCATTCGGGATACAGATGCGCAGCAGGAGCCGAACCGTGCTGAGCCGCAGGCCGTCCGGCCTTCGCGGTCGCGTTCTCTCGCCCGTCGCTTTCCCCGCGCCTTCCTTCTCCTAGGCATCCTCGGCCCCGGCCTCATCGCCGCGAACGCCGGCAACGACGCCGGCGGCATAGCGACGTATTCGGTCGCGGGCGCTCGCTACGGGTACCAGCTTCTCTGGGTGCTCATCGTCATCCTCGTCGCGCTCATCGTCGTCCAGGAGATGTGCGCGCGCCTCGGTTCCGTCACGGGCATGGGCTTCTCCGATCTCGTGCGGGAACGATTCGGCATCCGCATGACGTCGTTCGTGGTGTTGGCGTTGCTGATCGCGAATCTCGGCACCACGTTCTCCGAATTTGTCGGTATTGGCGCCGCCGCGGAACTGCTCAGCATCCCGCGGCTCGTGGCGATTCCTGTATCGGCGATTCTGCTCTGGTCGCTCGTTGTCTTCGGGTCGTACAAGATCGTCGAGCGCGCGTTTTTGGCGATGGCGCTCGTGTTCGTTGCGTATCCCGTTGCGGCCGTGCTCGCACAGCCGCACTGGGGCAGCGTTGCGCATGGCCTCGTCGTGCCGACCGTGCCGCACACGTTCGGCGGCACGCAGCTCGTCGTCGCGATCATCGGCACCACGATCACGCCGTACATGCAGCTCTACCTGCAGTCGACCGTCGCCGAGAAGGCGGTGCGTCCGGAAGACTACGTCTACGAGCGCATCGATGTGATTGCCGGATCGCTCTTCGCCAACCTCGTCGCGCTCGCAATCATGGTGGCGACGGCCGCCACGCTGTTCGACCGCGGTATCGCCGTGAACAGCGCGTCCGATGCCGCGCGGGCGCTCGAGCCGGTCGCCGGGTCGCTGGCGGAGTATCTGTTCGCCGTCGGACTGCTTGGCGCGTGCCTGCTCGCGGCGCCGGTGCTCGCGCTAACCAGCGCCTACTCCGTTACGGAGGCGATCGGCCTCGAGAAGGGCGTCTCGCAGGATTTCCGCCGCGCCCCTGTGTTCATGGGGCTGTTCACGGGCATGATCTTCGTCTCGATGGGAGCCGCCCTCGTTCCCGGCATCCCGTTTACCAGCACGCTGCTGCTCATCCAGATCGTCGATGCTCTCGTGCTGCCCGTCGTCCTCTTCTGCCTGCTGCGTCTCACCAACGACCGCGAACTCATGGGCAATCGCGCGAATTCGCGCTTCTTCAACATCGTCGGCGTCACGACCGTGGTCGTGGTGATCTCGCTCTCCGTCATCCTTACCGCTATGACCATCGCGCACCCGTTCCTCTAGCAACCGCTCGCTCGTACTGCCCGCGCAGCTTGATCGAAAGCCGCCTAGGCGACACCCTTCAGCGGGCTGCACGAGTCGGCCACGAAAGCGAAAGGAACGCTATGCAGCCGCTCGAAGGAATCAAGATTCTCGACCTGTCGCGCCTCGCGCCCGGTCCGTTCTGTTCGATGATGCTCGGAGACCTCGGCGCCGACGTGCTCCTTGTCGAGGCGCCCGCCGACGGCAAGCTTGCCGGAGCGATCGGCGGGCGCGCAACTGATGCGGAGAAATACGCGGCGTACAACGTCCTCGGCCGCAACAAGCGCAGCATCGTCCTCAACTTGCGCGAGACCGAAGCGCGCGAGATCTTCTACAAGCTCGCCGAGTCAGCCGACGTCGTGCTCGAAGGCTTCCGCCCCGGCGTCGTGAAACGCCTCGGCGTGGACTACGAGACGCTTAGCAAGCGCAATCCGCGCATCGTCTACTGTTCGCTCTCTGGATTCGGCCAGACCGGCCCGTACAGCCAGCTCGTCGG
>JANXYW010000091.1 GCA_025355835.1 Chloroflexota bacterium | reverse complement strand
GGGAGCGAGGCAGTGGCGGCGTACGTTGTCATCTGTGGCGGCAAAGAAACCGGCAAGGCGACAATCGCCGCGTCGATCAACGCCATCAGCTGCACCGACACCGGCTGCACCGCGTTGAGCTCGCTGGACAAGGACAAGCCGACCATCACCGTGGTCGGCGCACCGGCCACGGTCGTGCTGAGCGCGGTCAACGCGAGCATCAAGTGCGACGGCAGCGAGACCGCCACCGTCACCGCGAAGGTGACCGACAGCGCTGGTAACGATGTGGCGGACGGCGTGCCAGTGAACTTCAGCGTCATCGCGCGCGGCACGGCCAAGCCGGCCCGCACCGTGACGAAGGACGGCATGGCCAGCACGCAGGTCACGGCATTCTCCGAATCCACGGAAGGCCTGACTGTGGGCGTCGACGCTGGAGATGTCGCTATCGCTAACGTCATCCAGAGCTCGATTCGCGTGGACTGCGCGAAGGCGCTCGGTTCGGCGCCGCCGCCGGCCGCCGGCAGCGCACCCGCCGCCGCGGCGCCCGCTCGCTCGGGCGTGCACGGGCCTGACACCGGCACCGGCGGCGCAGATGCGTCGCGGGGCTTGCCAGCCTGGCCGATGCTCGCGCTCATCGTCGCGGCGTTGACGCTGGCTGGTGTGCGCGCTGCAGTGAAGCGCGACTGACGCAGCGGTTTCATAGGAATGACGAACAGCGGCGCCCAATCGGGTGCCGCTGTTGCGTAGCGGCCGCTCCAGCAAAAAGGCGAAATTACGAAACAGGTACACGATTAGATTCAAAACGCACGACATAACTATTTTGAAATGCGAAAAGTCTCCCATTCCGGCCCGTAGCACGCCTCGCGAGTGTTGTGCTTTCGATTCAGCTTTAGTTAAACGAGACGCGAAGCGTGGTGGCATAGCCGTCCTCGGCTGTGAGTCCGGCGATCGATGAGTCGCCACAGGAGGCAGCCGGACCGAAGGAGTACAGCGTCGGGTTGACCGGCAATCCCCTTCGCGTGCGAAGCCTCCGGCACGCTAAAGAAGCGTTTGAAGCACTGCCCCTGGCGCACCCGTGGCGCGGGCTTTTCCGCCCGCGCGGCCGAGATCCCGTGGCGCGGGCTTTTCAGCCCGCGTGGCCGTCGTTTCACCTGCCCAGAACGCTCGCGGCGCTGGATCGCTTGTCTAGAGAACGGCGTAGGCGAGTGACCAATACGCGGCTTCGGCGCCTCGTCTGAGCGCGATCCAGCTGCGATATTGGTGTGGGGATCGGCCTCGCTGCGGGTCTGCAGCCCCGGATCGGCAGCGATCTCCCGACGGAAAAGGGTGCCAACAGCGGTTAACCTTTGGCGCTCGGCGGGCGTTATACACACGGCGCCCGTATCGGGTGGCCCATTGTTGCATTCCAAGCCCGCACGGACGCGGCATAGCAGACTCAAGGTGGAGGGAAAGGAGGGCAGAAGCAGATCAGCGTGACGTCGAGGGAAGGCCCATCGCGTCGCCATAACTCGGCCGAGGACGACGAGATACGCCGGCCGGGCACGTTCGCTGAGACGCAACCAGACCAAGTATCTAACGCAGAGTAAGCAAACCCGGAATACGCGGCGGACTCGAGGAAGGTCCCGCGTAGCCCACGTAGGAGGAATACCTTGTTTAAGACATTTGGAATCGCGGCTTTCGCGGTCGTCGTTGCCCTGGTTGTGGGCTTCGGCGCGCGCGGCGGCTCGGCGCCGGTGGCTCACGCAGACCCGACGGATACGACCGTCATCGGCTGTGAGTTCATCGCGAGCGCCATCGATGGCGACACGACCAACGTCATCACGCAGCTCGACGTGCAGACGGCCTGTGGTGGGGATTTCCCCGGCACGCACGTCCCCAACTACGGCACGGAACTGCCGCCAACAGGTACGCGCAGCATCAAGAGTCTCGCCAACGCCATCGGCAACGAAGATGGCGTGTTGGAAAAGGCGGACTTCAACGGCGCGGACCACTTCGACGAGAACTGGGATCAGAACCAGATCAGCACCGACTGCAAGACTGCTGGCAACAGCGTTATTGCCTTCGGCAGCGGCCTGGCGTGCACGCTGGACGTATTCGTCTTCGTGAACCACGACCAGCCCACCGACATCGACCTCCCTGCCGGCCTCATTTCGATTGAGGCCC
>JANXYW010000083.1 GCA_025355835.1 Chloroflexota bacterium | reverse complement strand
TCCGTGCGGGGGTGTTTCAGTCAGTATACGCTGGTAGCCTCACCCGGGCCTTCTATTCCGTTTGCGGGGGCTGCCGGTGCGGCACGTGAGAAAGGTCGCGATGTTCGCGTTTACGGTCAGTATCGAGATTGCGGCGCCGCCAGCGCGAGTGTGGCGCGCGCTGTGCGATCCGGCGGAGGTTGTTGTGTGGGATACGGGCGTGGTCGCAGCGATCGATGCGCCAGCGGACTATCCACAGCCGGGACAACACGTGCGCTGGCGGTATGCGAACGGCCCGTACAAGGTGCTGCTCGACAAGCCGCAGGAAGTCGTACCAGAACGCACGCTGCGATCGCTGATCAGCGTCGGACCGACGCGCATGGACGAGACGTACACGCTGGACGAGATCGATCGCGGCACGCGGTTGTCGGCGAAGATGCTGGTGCGCGTGCCGTGGGCAATCGTGGGAGTGATCGCGGAGCGGGTGGTGTTCGGGCCCGCGGCGCGGCGCGCGGTAACGGCGTCGCTACAGGCGATCAAGGTGTATTGCGAGGCGGGGTGATGCGTGGCGCGCGATATGCGCCCGCGCGGCACCTCACCGCGCCCGTCGGGCGCGCCCTCTCCACGACGTGGAGAGGGCCCTCATCTCGGAGTGAATTCATGAGTAACGAGCGCGGGCTCGCAAGTGCCTGCCGCTACGACGATCTGCGCTCGCAGGGCCGGGGCGCACAGCCGTGCGCCGCTACACGGCGTTTGGCAACCTCGGCGACCTTCGCCCATAGTGGCGGCCGCACGGGGCCGCCCCTACGGTGGGTTCTTCCATGGCACCAGTGTGCCGTGCTGGAATTCAGCCGCGTAGGGGTTGTTGTTGGCGCGGATCTTCACGGCATACGGATCGTCTTCGGCGAAGGTCTGGAGCGTGACTTCCGGGCTCCAGATCGTCCAGCCGAGGGCGGGCATGACGAAGAAGTCGTCGAGGGGGTGAGTGAGGCGGCCCCCGATGACTTCGACACGCGCGCCGGGCGGGACGTCGGGGTAGACGCGCTGTAGTTCGTCGTGGAGATGCTGCCAATCGGATGTCGTACGGCGCCAGGGCTCGTTCTGTAGGTGCGTTTGCATCGCGTACCACGGAGCGATCATGGCGAGCAGCGCTGCGCCTGCGAGCGCGGGCGCGCGTGTGTTGGCGCGGCGGAGCTGCGGTTCGAGCACGATCGCGCATCCCGCGGCCAGCATCGCGAAGCCGGGTGTTGCGAGGTACGTGAAGCGGTTGGCGGTGTGATCTTCGACGAAGATATGCGGGATGATCGCGAGCGCCATCCACACGGCGCCGATGCGGCCGATCGCGGGGCCGCGTGCGAGCATCGCAGAGGCAACGGCGAGCAGAACGATCGCGGCGTAGAGGTGCGGCGCGTCGATGTAGAACGGCGGCTCGAGGCCAATCGGATAGAGCAGGCGGCCGGCGTAGATGAGGAAGACGCGCGGGGCATGGTCGAGGCTGTAGACGCTCGATGCTTCGGTGCAGTCGCACGTCTTGACGGCGAGCGCGGCGACGAAGCCGATGACGGCGAACGGCAATACTCGGAAGGCGGCGCGACGGATGCGGCCTTCGGGTTCTTCGCCGAAGAGGACGAACGCGAGGCCGAACACGGGGAAGATGATCGCCATCGATTCGTTCGACATCAGCGCGAGGATGTAGAGCGCGATCGCGGCCGCCCACCAGGCGCGCGCCGACGATGCGCGTTTCGCGCGTGCGCAGTCGAACACAGCGTTCAGCGTCGCGGCGAGGAAGAACGCGGCGGCGATGTGCGGGACGACAGCCACCTGACCGAGTGCTCCGGCATACGCCGGATGCACGCCGAAGACGACTGCCGCGGCGAAGGCGGCCCACGCATGGCCGGTGCTTCGGACCGCGATGCGATAGATCAGAGCGACGGTGCCGAGGTGCAGCAACAGCATCGCGATGTGCATCGGCAGCGGCGTCATGCCGAAGAGCTTGTAGCTGGCGAGGTACATGACGCCGGGGACGACGCGCCAGTTCGGCGTCAGATCGCGTGCAAGGACGAGCCGCCAGAGGTACTCCCACGTGCCGTTCTTGGCGATCTCGCCGAACGGGACGTAGTCGTCCTGGAAGAAGTAGAACGTGAGCGTGCGCGCCTGCGCGGCAAGTGTGCCAAGAAGCGCGAGCGGCAGCAGCAAACGATCGATCGTGATGCGCGGTGCCTGCGCGGGCAACGACGCGGCGCGCGCGTCACTCACCGCCGCTGGCATCGTAGAGTTGGACGAGCTGGTCGCCGCGGTACTCGGCGACGTACGGGCTCTTCGAGACGAGCGCGAGCTGCGCGGGGAGAGTGCCGGGCTCGTAGTCCTGCAGCGTGACGCCTTCGCCCCACGTCGTCTGGGCGAACGCGGGCAAGATGAAGAGCTGGTATTCGTACTTCTGGAACGGCCCGCCGATGATCATCACCCGCGTGCCGGACGGGACGTTGGGGAAGACCCGCGTGACGTCGCGATGGAAGCGGCGCCAATCGCTGGTAGCGTTCGCAAAGTGCTGATCCTGATGCACGGTCTGATACGCGTACCAGCCGAAGAGCGCCGCCAGCAGCGGCACACCCGCGATCGCGCCCGCGCGTAGGTAGCGGCGCGGGATCGCATCGGCGAGCACGATCGCTACGGCCGCGAAGATGAGCGCGAAT
>JANXYW010000047.1 GCA_025355835.1 Chloroflexota bacterium | reverse complement strand
GTCGACGCCGATCCGGCACATCGTCTGGGGTCCGGACGGCTACCTGGTGCCGCGCGCGAACGGGCTGGTGTTCGCCGGCGCGACGGTGGAGGACGTCGGCTTCCGCCGCCGCACGACGAAGGCCGGCGTGCGCGCGATGCGGTCGATGGCGATCGGACTGGTGCCGCAACTGGCGGCGGCGACGGTGCATTTCGACTGGGCGGGTCTGCGGCCGGGATCGCCCGATGATCTCCCGATGATCGGACCGCTGCCGGGATGGACGAACGTCATTGCGGCGACGGGCCACTATCGCAATGGCATCCTGCTGGGCCCGCTGACGGGGCAACTCGTGGCGCGAGGTATCGTTGCGGGCGATTGGGGTGACGTGCCGCGGGAATTTGATCCCGCGCGGTTTTGATGTCCACCACAGAGATCACAGAGGGCACTGAGGGGTTGGAGAGTGTTGAAGACTGCTCTCATCTTCGTGGCGCGGGCTTTCAGCCCGCGCTCGTGGCCCAGATTAGCGCCCGGTATCGACGCGCTAGCCCGAACCGGCGCGACTACTCGATCGGCTCCAAGCGTTGCGCGGACGTCTTCTCGAAGTAACCGAAGAAGCGTTCGCGGCCGATCTCGCCGACGATGCGCGCGAGGTGTGCGTTGACCGCGGCCTCGTCTCGCCACTGCTCGTAGAGCGTGAACCTTCGCGGGTCATCGACCTGACGGTGCCAGGCGAAGGTGACGCGGCCTTCGTCGAGCGCGCGCGTGCTGCGCATCATCACCTTCGCCAGCTCGGCGAACTCCTCGTCAAGCCCTTCCTTCACCGTCACTTCAAACAAGATCGTCAGCATCGTTCGCTTCTCATTCGTCTCCTACGGCGACCTCGGGCCGCCACCGCACTTCGTACAGGCGCACGGCGTCGTCGAAGCCCTTCATCTCGTACTCGCCGCGGTCCGAGAAGGTGAACGCCTTGCCCGACAGCAAGTGCCGCACCGGCTCCGGGATCAGGATCTCGCCCGCGCCTGCCTTGGCGGCGATGCGCGATGCGAGGATCACCGTTGCGCCGAAGAGATCGCCGTCTTCTTCGATCGGCTCGCCGGCGTTGAGGCCGACGCGCACACGCAGCGGCTCGGGCATCGATTCCGTGTGCGCGGCGAACGCGCGCTGCAACGCGATGGCGCACTCCATGGCCGAGGTGACGCTGCCGAACGACGCCATGAACCCGTCGCCCATCGTCTTCACTTCGGCGCCGCCGTGCTGCTTGAGCAGATCGCGCGTGATGCGTTCGTGTTCGCGCAGCACGTCACGCCCCTTTGTGTCGCCGAGGCGCTGCATCATCACCGTGTGCCCGACGATGTCGGTGAAGAGGACGGTGCGCGTTCCGCTGGGAGCTGTCGCCGCCGACGCCGCCGAAACAGGATCGCCCTCGGCGAGGAATTGCTCCACGGCCGGGCCGCTGCGCGTCCACCCACCCGCCTCCATGACGACGCGAGCGTCACGAATGCGTGCTCCCAGTTGGCGCAGCATGTCGCCGCTGGGCACGGGCATGTCATCACGGCCCAAAACAAGCGTACGTGCCTGGATCTTGTCGACGAACATGCTCGCGTTGAACGTCGGTGAAGCGGCCGCATACATGCGGCACATTTCCTCGGTTGCCGCCCCGGCCATGAGCTTCATCAGGCGCGAGCCTTCGCTGGACCAGCCGTTTGTGGCGACCATCAACATCATGTATGACTCATAATCTTCGCGCAGGAGCAGCCCCAGCGCCCGCATGCGCGGGATGCGACCCATCTCTGCGGCTCGCGCGTACGTCTCGCGGAGCACCAGACTCGCGACCCGTTCGGGGTGCTCGGCGGCGTACTTCATGGCGAGGGGACCGGTCATGCCAAACGCCGCGAGGGAAAACCGCGGCCAGTCGAGCCGCTCGATCACGGCGTAGAGATCGCGTTCAAGGGCGTCCATTGAGACGTCCTCGACGCTCCTCTCGGAGATGCCGCAGCCGCGGAAGTCGAACCATGCCAGCGGTCGCGCCTCTCGCGAGACGCCGCCGATGATCGGCATTCCGAGCTCTTCCCAGTACGACGGGCGCACATCGGTGAAGGGCGCGGACATACAGATGACCGGGATGCCCGGCCCGCGGCCATCAACCACGTAGGCGATCTGCACGCCATCGGCCGTCGTGCAGTATCGAACCTGGGGATCCCGTTGACTCATGCGGTCTCCCGCACCGCGCACGCCCGCACAGGCTCGCCGGCACCCTTCATCTCGCGCTCTCCGTGGTCCTCGAACTCCGCTCGCGCCGACGACCGCGCCATCCCGCGCACGACGACCGACAACAGGATCTCACTCGGCGCCCACAGCCCGCGGATGCACGACGCGATGTGGACGCCGACGCTCGTTGTGCAGTAATCGATCTGCTGGCCCATGCGGGGAGTATGCGCGATCGCTGATTGGTTCAGCTAGCGGTGCTGGGGATGCTGACGCATGAGGACCGAACATCGCGCCCGCACGGGCGGACAGCAGATCCGCCCCTACAGCGATTCGGCGAGCCCACGGAGGACCCACAGCGTTTCGGAGCGTCGACGACTTCGAAGTGGGTGCTGATAGAATGACGGGCTCATGAAGTATCACATTTGGACTGTTGGTTGTCAGATGAACGTTGCGGACTCGCGCAAGTTGGGCGCGGGGCTGGATCGTGCTGGGTGCACTGCCGTTGATGCGATCGAGGATGCTGATCTGGTTGTGCTGAACACGTGCTCGGTGCGAGAGCACGCGGAGGATCGCGCGATCGGGCAGTTGGGCCGGCTGAAGAAGATGCGGTCGAAGGGCAAAGCCTTCAAGATCGCCGTCATGGGCTGCATGGTGGGCGTGCGCGACGACGATCTGCGGCGCCGCTTTCCGTACGTCGATGCGTTCGCGCGGCCGCAGGACTTCGGGCCGATCATGGAGATCGCAGGCATCGACGACAGCGGCGGCGAGTTCTGGCCGACGACGTTCGCCACGCCGGACTCGGTGACGGCGTTCGTGCCGGTGATCCACGGCTGCGACAAGTTCTGCACGTACTGCGTCGTGCCGTACCGGCGCGGCCGCGAGAAGAGCCGCACGGTCGAAGACATACGCAACGAAGTGGCGCACTACTGCGCGCGCGGCGTGCGCGAAGTCACGCTGCTCGGCCAGACGGTCGAGGCGTACGGCCAGGATTTCGCCGCGGACGGCTTGCTCGCGGCACCCGATCTCGGCGACCTCATGCGGGCGATCCACGACGTGCCGGGGCTGGAGCGGATTCGCTTCCTCACGTCGTACCCGAAAGACATGACGGCGCGAATCATCGATGCGGTGGCGGAGTTGCCGAAGGTGTGCGAGCACTTCTACTTTCCGGTGCAGTCCGGCGACGACGCGGTGCTGGAGCGGATGCGGCGCGGCTACACGCTCGACGAGTACCTACTGAAACACGAGATGGTGCGCGCGCGGATGCCCGACGCTGCGATGGCGACGGATATCATCGTCGGCTTCTGCGGCGAGACGGACGCGGAGTTCCAGCACACGTACGACCTGTTGGAGCGACTGCGCTTCGACAAAGTGCACGCAGCCGCGTACTCGCCGCGTCCGGGGACGATCGCGTATCGCACGCTGGCGGACGACGTGCCGGCCGAGGCGAAGCAGGAGCGGCTGCGCGCGATCGAGCAGCTGGAAGCGCGCGTGTCGTTCGAGATCAACCAGAAGTTTCTTGACACGGTGCAGCAGGTACTTGTCGAAAGCCGTCGCGAAGGGCGCTGGAGCGGCCGCAACTTGCCAAACAAGCTGGTACACTTTGAAGGCGATGCAAGCATCGGCCAGATGGTCGACGTTCGCATCGAGCACGCGACCGCGTGGTCATTGCAAGGAACAGCGCTCCCCGCAACGGTCCCTGTGTAACGATGCTTGGTTCGCCCGACATACTCATTCTCCCGGCGCTGACGTTCGTCGCGGTCTTCGCGCTCGTTGGCCTTATCTGGAACGTGGCCGAAGGCCTGTTCGAGGAACAACGCAAGGATCAGCGATAGTTCCGTGCCAGCAACCCGCACCATCAACAAACCGCCTCTCGTAGCGGTCGTCGTCGTGATCCTCACGGTGGTCGATGACGATCTTCGCGTGCTGCTGATCAAGCGCAGCGCGCAGCCGTTCCGCGACTACTGGGCGTTGCCCGGCGGACTTCTTGCGGACGGCGAGACGCTCGATCGCGCAGCCGCGCGCAAACTGCTCGACGAAACCGGCGTGCAGGATGTGTACCTGGAGCAGCTCTACACATTCGGCGAACTCTCGCGCGCCGACGGGAAGCGCGCGGCCGCGGCAGCGAAGCGCGGCATCGCGGTCGCGTACTTCGCGCTCGTGCAGCACCGGCAAGTGCGGCTGCGCGAAGGCGGTGAGTGGCAGCCGGGCTGGCACGACGGCTACGCGCTCCCGGCGCTGGCGTTCGACAACAACGCGGTCGTCGACTACGCGGTGCGTCGCCTGCGTTCAAAGCTCGACTACACGAACGTGGCGTACAGCCTGCTGCCGCGGCAGTTCACGCTGAGCGAGTTGCAGCAGGTGTATGAGGCGATCCTCGATCACGAACTGGACAAGCGGAACTTCCGGCGCCGCATGCTGTCGCTGGGCATCATCAAGGCGGCGGGCGGCACGCGGATGGAGGGGGCGCACCGGCCGGCGCAGCTGTACTCGTTCGTGAAGCGGGAGCCGGTGGTGGTGTAAGGAGTTCACAGTTTGCAGTTCACGGTTTACAGTTGGGGCGCACAGTGGTGCGCCTTCTTCGCGCCTTAGAACGCTTGGGCGGGTAGGATTTCTTCATGGTTGACATGCATCCGAACGGGCCGCGGACGTTTGCTACTTCGCTGCGCGATGCGGTGCCGGTGCCGCGCGAGATGATCGATCGGCTGACGGCGCTGGAGGCAGGGCGGCATCCGACGCTGACGGAACTGCGAGCAGCGCTTGGGCTCGATCTGGATCTGAGCGCGGCGAACGATGCGGCGCGGAAGGCGTGGCCGGAGCGCGGAACGATTCCGAACGACGAAGACTTCGCGCGCGTGATCGACGCGATGTACGGTTCGATCACGTCGTCGCGGCTGGTACGCGTCGAGATCACCGAATCGGGCACGCACCCATCGCACGCGCACGAATCGATCGTCGTGCGCGACGAAGAGCATCTAACGCTGTGGGTGCTGGCAGAGAACAAGACGGAGGCCGGCGCGGGGTTCTCAGCGGAGTCGCACGGCGAAGGATTGGGCGGTTACGTCGAGGCGGGCCGAAGCGGGTCGGCGTTGTTCGACGCCGGTCCGATGCATCCGGGGTCGTTCTTGCTGCCGGTGCTGGTGTCAGCGGACGGACGGCCA
>JANXYW010000046.1 GCA_025355835.1 Chloroflexota bacterium | reverse complement strand
CGAACTGGACAAGCGGAACTTCCGGCGCCGCATGCTGTCGCTGGGCATCATCAAGGCGGCGGGCGGCACGCGGATGGAGGGGGCGCACCGGCCGGCGCAGCTGTACTCGTTCGTGAAGCGGGAGCCGGTGGTGGTGTAGGGGGGAGTTCACAGTCTTCAGTTCACGGTTTGCAGTTTCTTAGGCGCACGCGGTGCGCCTCTTGCGCGCGTTAAACGCGCTGGGCGGGTAGGATTTCTTTATGGCTGATGCGCATGCCAATGGGCCGCGGACGTTTGCGACGTCGATGCGAGATGGCGTAGCGCTGCCCCGCGAGATGATCGACCGATTCTCCGCGCTGGAGGCCGGGCGGCATCCGACCCTGACGGACCTGCGGGCGGCGCTGGGGCTCGATCTGGATTTGGGCGAAACGAATGCGGCAGCGCGGGCGGCGTGGCCGGAGCGCGGCATGATCCCGAACGACGAGGACTTCGCACGCGTGATCGACGCCGCGTACAGATCGATCACATCCTCGCGGCTGGTGCGCGTCGAGATCACCGCGACGGGGCCGCATCCGACGCACGCGCACGAATCGATCGTCGTGCGCGATGAAGAGCACCTGACGCTGTGGGTGCTGGCAGAGAACAAGACGGAGGCCGGCGCGAGGTTCTCAGCGGAGTCGCACGGCGAAGGATTGGGCGGTTACGTCGAGGCGGGCCGAAGCGGGTCGGCGTTGTTCGACGCCGGTCCGATGCATCCGGGGTCGTTCTTGCTGCCGGTGCTGGTGTCAGCGGACGGACGGCCATCGACGATCGATCTGCCGATCGTGTGCAAGCCGTCGGGCGTCCTGCGCGTGCTGCTTCTCGACGACGCGACGGGCGAGGCCGTGGCGGCGCGCGTGTATCTTCGCGACGATGTCGGGCCAGCGGCGCCGGCGGGTGCGACGCTGCGCCGCGATGTGCACGGCAACGCGTTCTTCCACGCCGAGGGCGAGTTCGATGTGCGCGTGAGCGGAACGGCGCGGCTGCGCGTCGTGCGCGGCATCGAGTACGAAGCGGCGGAGTTCGAGATCCCGGTGCGCGCGGATGCGACCGTCGACGCGCCGGTGCGGCTACGCCGTTGGTCGCAGATGGCGGCGGACGGCTGGTACAGCGGCGACGTGCACGTGCATCTGCACTATGGCGGCGAATATCTGCTCGAACCGGCGGATGCGGCGTTGGTGCAGCGCGCCGAAGACGTGCACTTCCTCAACATGATGGTGGCGAACCAGGGCAGCGGCTGGGTGCACGATATCGAGCAGTTCACCGGTGCGGATCACGAACTGAGCAGCAGCGAACACATCCTGCGCTGGGGCGAGGAGTATCGCAACAACTTCTACGGCCACATGTGCATGTACGGCATCAACGAGCTGGTGCCGCCGATCCACAGCGGCTTTCCGAACAGCGAACACGCGCACGACTTGCCGTCGAACGCCGCGGCGGCGGCGCACTGCCACACCGTCGGCGGCACGCTGAGCTACGCGCACCCGATGTTCGACAGCTCCGAACTCGACGAGGTGTTCTCTCCGAAGCGCCGCCTGAGCGTCGAGGCGAAGGAGCTGCCGGTCGACGCGGCGCTCGGCCACATCGATGCGATCGATGTCATGTCGTATCCCGGCAACACGCTCGAGACGTGCAAGCTGTGGTACCGGCTGCTGAACTGCGGGCTGCGGCTTGCGGCGACGGCAGGCACGGACACGTTCATGAACTTCGCGGCGCTCGACGATTTCAGCAACCCGCCGGCGGGAGATCGCGTCTTCGTGCGCGTCGAAGGCGCGTTCACGACGGAGTCGTGGTGCGCGGGCGTGCGTGCTGGCACGACGTTCGTGACGAACGGCCCGATGATCAGCCTCGACGTCGCGGGGCGCGGCATCGGCGACGAGATCGCCGCGGAGCCGGGCGACGTGCTGCGCATCGAAGCAGAGGCGGGATCGGCGGTGCCGATCGAGCGCATCGAACTGACCGTCAACGGCGAGGTGGTCGCGTCGGCCGCCGCCGACGGCCACGGCCGCCACGCTGCGCTCTCGCACGATCTGCGGATCGACGAGAGCTGCTGGATCGCTATCCGCGTGAGCGGCCCGAAGCACGAACTCGTGCTGGATGTGGACGGCGCATTCGCGCACACGAGCGCCGTGTACGTCACGGTCGGTGGCGCGCCGATCGCGAAGCGCGACGACGCGGCGTACTTCGTCGAATGGATCGAGCGGTTGATCGCCGTGACGATCGAGCGCGCGCGGTTCCCGTCGGAGACCGAGCGCGATGCGGTGGTTGCGCTGTTCCGCGAGGGGCAGGCGTACTATCGCGCGTTGGTGTGAGGGATCTCGCAAGCGACTGACGTCGAGTATGACGCTTCGTGCGCCGTCGGCACGGTCTGGTTCGCACGCGACCGGTTGTGCCGGATGCATTCTACTGCGTCGGTCCGGCTCTGCCAGACTGTAGGCGGGACGCCTGCGCCACATGCTTCGGGGGAACGACGCATGTAGGACAGGCGCCCTCGCCTGTTGGCCCTCATTTACTCGAGACGGCCAGTCCATCGATTGTGCGCGCACCGTCGCCCAGGTCACGCAAGCGCGTGGCGCAGGCGTCCCGCCTGCAATCCGGTAACGACTGATGAATAATCCGGCTAAGCGCGGGTGATTCCGAAGCGCGTGGACATCGGGCGCAAGAATCGGATGGGTGGCGGCAGCTTTGGAGCGTATGGTGCTTCTGGAGGTGTTGCTATGGTTGCGGTGATGGCGCAAGAAACTCTCGAAATGCGACATACGGCGCTCGACGACGATCGCTGCTGGCGGGCGGTGGTGGAGAGCGATCGTTCGCTCGATGGGGCGTTCGTGACGGCGGTGCGGACGACGCGCATCTACTGCCGTCCATCGTGTCCGTCACGGAAGCCGCTGCGCAAGAACGTTGAGTTCCTGGCGACGCCGGACGCGGCGGAACGCGCGGGATATCGCGCCTGCAAACGCTGCCATCCGCGCGACGCCGGCGGCGATCCACAGCGCGCGCTGATCGAGCGCGTGTGCGCGCGTTTGATCGCAGGCGACGCTGCTCCGACGCTGGGCGAGCTCGGTGCTGAGTTCGGCGTCAGCCCGTTCCATCTGCAGCGCACGTTCAAGCGCACCACGGGCGTGACGCCGCGCCAGTACGCCGCCGCGCATCGCGTCGGACGGCTGAAGGTAGAACTGCGTTCTGCGGAGAAGGTGACGGGCGCGGTGTATCGCGCCGGCTACGGTTCGAGCAGCCGTGTGTACGAGGGCGCAGGCCGCGTACTGGGGATGACGCCGGCGGCGTACGGTCGCGGCGGCCGCGGCATGCAGATCGCGTACACCGTGCAGGGCTGCTCGCTGGGGCAGGTGCTGATCGCGACGACCGAGCGCGGCATCGCGTTCGTCTGTCTGGGCGACACCGTCGAGCCGCTCGAACTGGAGCTGCGCCACGAGTATCCGGCTGCGGACTTCACGCGCGAAGATCGCGCGCCGAAGCGATTCGAAAGCGCCGTGCTGCGCGCGATCCGCGACGGTCACGCCGACGACTCGTTGCCGTTCGATGTGCTCGCAACGGCGTTCCAGGCGCGCGTGTGGCAGGCGCTGCGCGAGATCCCGCGCGGCGAAACGCGCTCCTACACCGAGGTCGCGCGCGCGATCGGGCGGCCGAAGGCGGCGCGTGCGGTCGCGATGGCATGCGCTGCGAACCCGACGGCGGTCATCGTGCCGTGCCACCGCGTTGTGCACGCCGACGGCACGCTCTCGGGGTACCGCTGGGGTGTGGCGCGGAAGCAAGAGCTCCTGGAGCGCGAGAAGCGGTAGCGGCTCGAGCGAATTCGCTACAATGCGTGCACTATGGTGATTCGAAAGGCCGCGAACCCCAAGACGAAGCCGAAGCGCCCCCTAGTCAAGGAACGCAATGTCTGGGAGCGGATTATCGAGCTTGGCGACGCGATCCCCGATCAAGAGATCGCGAGGATGCCGCGTGATGGCGCGAACAATTTCGACCACTATCTGCACGGATCGCCGAAGCAATCATAGGTGCGTGAGATCTTCGTCGATTCCGCACACAAGAGGGCTTTACGATCCTGCTCTAAGTTCGCGTGTCGACGAAGCGCCTGCGCTACACTCCGGCCATGCGCCGCCACTTCACCGTTTCCGGGTTTATCGTCGAGGGCGACTCCACGCTACTGCACTGGCACAAGAAACTGCAGATCTGGTTGCCGTCGGGTGGGCATATCGATCCGGACGAAGATCCTGTGCAGGCGGTCTTGCGCGAGGCGCTGGAGGAGACGGGCATCGCCTGCGAGGTGATTCCGCACGAGCAGCGTCACGTGTTCACGAATCTGCCGCAACTGCCGTCACCGCTCTCGATCATCGTCGCGAACGTCGGCGCGTCGGCGAACGAGGATGCGCACCAGCACATCGATATGTCGTACGTACTCCGGCCGCTGGCCGGCGTCGCACGGGTTGCCGCTGAGGTGGATCACGGCTTCATCCGCGTGACAGCGGAGCAGTTGCGGCGGGACGAGCATCTGCCCGTGGCGTCGTGCGGGGTGGACATGCCGGTCGCGGAGGATGTGCGCGTGCTGGGCCTGCGGGCGATCGAGTTGGTTCTAGGTTTTAGGTTCTAGGTTCGTTAACCTACCCCATGCTCAGTCTGCAATTCATACGCGAACACACGGATGTCGTGCGCAAGTCGCTGGCCGATCGGCAGACGGCGTCTGGCGACGCTGCCATCGATGAGATCTTGCGGCTGGATGAGCGGCGACGAGCGCTGCTGGCCGAAGTGGAAGCGCTGCGCGCCGAGCAGAACGCCGCGGGCAAACAGATTGGCGCCGCGAAGGATCCGGTCGAACGCCAACGTCTGATCGATGCGATGAAGAGCGTCTCGACGCGCGTCGACGATCTGACGCCAATCCTGGGCGCGATCGAGGGAACGCTCGACGGCCTCGTGATGGAGATCCCGAACATCCCGGACGCTGCAACACCGTACGGCAAGAGCGAAGACGCGAACCGCGTCGCGAAGCAGCACGGCGAGGAGTACACCGACGCCTGGCGGAAGCCGCACTACGTGTTGGGCGAGGCGTTGGACATTATCGACTTCGAGCGCGGTGTGCGCCTCTCCGGGAGCCGCTTCTATGTATTGAAGGGGGCGGGCGCGCGGCTGCAGCGGGCGCTGATCGCGTTCATGCTGGAGTTGCACATCGACAAGCACGGCTATCGCGAGATGTATCTGCCGGCGATGGTGAAGGAAGAGACGATGTGGCACTCCGGCCAGCTGCCGAAGTTCCGCGACAACCTCTATCACGACGCCGAAGAGGATTTCTGGTTCGTGCCGACGGCGGAGGTGCCGCTGACGAACATGCACGGCGGCGAGATTTTGGAGCCGGGGACGCTGCCGCTGCACTACGTCGCGTACACGCCGTGCTTCCGGCGCGAGAAGATGAGTGCGGGCCGCGACGTCCGCGGCATCAAGCGCGGCCATCAATTCGACAAGGTCGAGATGTACAAGTTCTGCGAACCGGAGCGATCGGCTGACGAACTGGAGGCGATGCTCGAGGACGCGTTGAACGTCTGCCGCGCGCTGGACCTCCGGTATCGCGTGATCGAAATCTGCACTGGCGACCTCGGCTTCAACGCAGCGCGGACGTACGACGTAGAGGTGTGGTCGTCAGGCCTGGGTGAGTGGCTGGAAGTGTCGTCCGTGAGCAACTGCGGCGAGTTCCAGGCGCGGCGCGCGAACATCCGTTTTCGCCGCGAGCCCGGCGGCAAGCCGGAGTTCCCGCACACGCTGAACGGCTCCGGGTTGGCGCTGCCTCGGACGATGATAGCCGTCATGGAGAACTACCAACGCGAAGACGGGAGCATTGATGTGCCGGACGTGCTGCTTCCGTTTATGGGCGGCATCGCTCGGATCGGCGCCGATAGGTAGCTTCCGAACGCGCGACCGCGGAAACCTGTCAAGTAGCCCGCCATGTGATTGACGGGAGGTGAAGGCGGTCGTACGCTAGGCGCACAACCCCGCCGCGTTCGCACCACGGAGGCCTGCAATGAAACGCAACCTACTGGATCGCGCCGCCCTGGGCTGTCGCGGGCGCACTTGCCGTAGCGGTCATCGCGTCGTATGCGGGTGTCGTGCGCGGCGGCCCGCTTGACCCGCCGCTCCCGCCGGGGTCCACATCGCCTCTCGTGGAACCACGCACACCGATCTCTGCCTCAGGGTTCGCGATCTCACAACCGGGCTCGTACTACCTCACACGAGACATCACAGCTTCGCCCGGCCAGTTTGGCATCACTGTGATTGTTTCGGACGTCACCATCGACCTCAACGGCTTTACGCTGAGAGGCGTGGTAGGCGCGTTCGACGCGATTGACTTGGGGTTTCAGAATCGCAACATCACCGTCCGCAACGGCGCCGTCGCCGCATGGCCCGGCGTCGCGATCAAGGGACCGTCGGCTATCGGTGCCCGCTACGAGCGTCTGACGATACGCTCGAACACGGGCGGCGGCATCGTCGCCGACGCAGACAGCATGATCAGCGATTGTGTCGTATCGGGCAACGGAGGCAACGGTATCGCGGTGGCGCAGTCGT
>JANXYW010000028.1 GCA_025355835.1 Chloroflexota bacterium | reverse complement strand
GTGACCAACAGGCGGGGGCGCCTGTCCTACATCGGTTGGTGCGTGATATGAGCATCGCGCGGGCTGGAAAGCCCACGCTACAACCCGTGTTCGAGCGTTTGTCCTCGGTCGAGAGCGTGACCAACAGGCGGGGGCGCCTGTCCTACATCAGGTCGTCTCCGCCGATGCTGGCTAATGCGTGATATGAGCACCGCGCGGGCTGGAAAGCCTAGGCTACAACCCGTGTTCGAGCGGTTGTCTTCGGTCGAGAGCGTGACCAACAGGCGGGGGCGCCTGTCCTACATCGGTTGGTGCGTGATATGAGCATCGCGCGGGCTGGAAAGCCCGCGCTACAACCCGTGTACGGGCGTTTGTCCTCGGGCGAGAGCGTGACCAACAGGCGAGGGCGCCTGTCCTACATTGTTTTTCGCCCCAATTGGGATGGCTGTGCCACTTGCGCGGGATCGCGGGTTCGCAATCTTTGTGTCGAACGGCGCGTGTTAGACTGCGATCAGATACAGATTCCGAGGGTTGCGCAACATTTGCTACGAATCCACAGCGATCTCATCGGTCAGGACAACGCACTGTTCCTCGTCCTGGTTCTCTCCACGCTACTCGGCCTCTTCGTAGGGCTGGCGTTCCACGAACTATGCCACGCAGCGGCGGCGACGCTGCTTGGCGACGATCTGCCGCGATGCCAGGGGCGGTTGACGCTCAACCCGCTCGCGCATCTCGATCCGATTGGCACGCTGATGATGCTCTTCGTGGGCTTCGGGTTCGCGAAACCCGTGCAGCACAACCCGCACGGTCTGAAGATCGCGCCAAAGACCGCGACGCTGCTCGTTGCGGCGGCGGGGCCGCTCTCGAATCTCGTGTCGGCGCTGCTGCTCGCCCTGCCGATCAAGCTGGGGTGGGTGCCCTACATCAACCCGTTCGGCTCGGTGGCCGGCGTGCACGGAACGAACGAATACATCGGACTCTTCTTGACGGGCGGCGCGTACATCAACGTCATCCTCGGCGTCTTTAACTTGATTCCGATTCCTCCGCTCGATGGGTTCAACGTTGCGTTGGGCGTGTTGCCGGACAGCATGAGCCGCGAATTCGCGAAGCTCAACCGGTACGGGTTCGGAATTCTCGTGGTGCTCCTGTTTGGCGTGCCGTACGTTACCCAGGCGCTTACTGGGACGTCGTACAGCCCTGTGCAAGAGATCATGGTTCCCGTCGCAACGCCGATCCTCCGATTCGTGACGGGCATACGCTGATGCCGGGTGCTGCGCATCGCGCACGCCAGTTCTTCGTCGCGCTGCGCCCTCGCGTCGATGCCGATCAGCGCGTGGACGCGTACCGCTACCTCAACGGGCCGCAGCGCGACGTGTTCGAATCGATGATGCTGCGCGATCAGCAGCACGGCATCGACGTCTATCGTCGCGTGCGCGCGGTCGCGCCCGCCAACGACCACGCGCTGTTCGCGGCGGCACTTTTGCACGACTGCGGCAAAGGCCGCGTCGCGCTGTGGCAACGTGTTGTGTACGTTCTGCTCGGGGCTTCCGCGCCTGCGGTTCGGGCGCGCGTCGCCAGCGAGCACAGCACCGGCTGGCGGCGGGCGTTCTGGCGGCTCGTCCACCATCCGGATTTGGGCGCGGACATGGTCGCGCGCACAGCCGCAGACCCCGATACCATACGTATGATCAGAGAGCAGGACGCGAACGCTCCCGACCAGCGCCTTGCGCTGCTCCAGGTCGCCGACGACGCCTGAACTGATCCCGTATGCGCATTGAGGTGACAGCGACATGGAACGCGTAGCAATCATCGGACTCGGCCTCATCGGCGGGTCGATCGGCCTCGCGATCAAGCGGTCGGGCGTGAAGGATCTGCACGTTGTCGGCAACGCGCGCACGCGGGAGACGCTGCAGCGCGCGAAGAAGATCGGCGCCATCGACGAAGAAGCGCGCACGGCTGCGGAAGCCGTGCGTGATGCGCGCCTCGTGATCATCGCCGCGCCGATCCTCGCGACGCGGCCGCTCTTCGAAGAGATCGCCCCCGCGCTCATGCCGGGCGCCGTTGTCACGGACGTGGGCAGCACGAAGGGCAACGTCATGCGCTGGGCGAAGGAGCTGCTGCCGGAGACGGTGCACTTCGTCGGCGGCCACCCGATGGCGGGCAAGGAGACGCCGGGCATCGACGCGGCGGACGCCGATCTGTTTCGTGAGAAGACGTGGGTGATCGTGCCGTCGGTTACGGCCGACCAGGGTGCGGTGAAGACGGTCGTCGGGCTGGCGCAGCTGTGCGGCGCGGCGGTGTCGTTCATGGACGCCGAGGAGCACGACTCGTACGTCGCGGCGATCAGCCACCTGCCGCTGGCGCTATCGTCGGCGCTGTTCTCGGTCGTGTTCGGCAGCGCCGCGTGGCCGGAGCTCGCGCATCTCGCGTCGAGCGGCTTCCGCGACACGACGCGGCTCGCATCGGGCTCGCCCGAGATGGCGCACGACATCATGATCTCAAATCGCGACAACGTGCTGCACTGGATCGATCGCTTTCAAGAGGAGCTATCGCGCTTCCGCGCAGCGATCGCCGCGGGCGAGACGGAGCCGGTGCTCGAAGCGTTCGCGAAGCCGCAACTGGAGCGCGATAACTTCATGGTGAACGGCGCGCCGCGGCGGAACCTCGGTGACCCGATCGAAAAGATCAGCTTTAGCGACATGATGCTAGGCTCGGCGATCAGCGGCATGATGAGGAAACAGACCGAGATGCTGAAGGCGGCCGAGGAGCGCGCGGAGAAGAAGCGCTGATGTCGGAACGCATCATCAAACCGGCGCGACGCCTGCGGGGTACCATCGCGGTGCCGGGCGACAAATCGATTTCGCATCGCGCCGCGATGTTGAACGCGCTGACGGACGGCGAGGCGACGATACACAACTTCCTTCTCGGCGAAGACTGCCTCTCGACGCTCGGCGTCCTGCGCGAGCTTGGCGTCGAGTGGCGGCTCGATGAGAGCGGCGATACGCCCGTGCTGTGGATCCGCGGCGTCGGGCTACGTGGTTTCGTCGAGCCGTCGGCGGTGCTCGACTGCGGCAACTCCGGCACGACGATGCGTTTGATGAGCGGCATCCTCGCTGGCCAAGCATTCTTTTCGACACTCAGTGGCGATGCCTCGCTCTGCACGCGCCCGATGGCGCGCGTCGCTGCGCCGTTGCGCGAAATGGGTGCGCAGATCGATGGCCGCGAAGATGGGCGATTCGCGCCGCTGGCGATTCGCGGCGGCGGGCTGCACGGCATCCGCTATCGCATGCCGGTTGCGTCGGCGCAGGTGAAGTCGAGCATTCTGCTTGCCGGGCTGTTCGCCCAAGGCGAGACGATCGTCGAAGAGCCGGAGGCGACGCGTGATCACACCGAGCGCATGCTCGACACGATGGGCGCGCGCATCGGCCGCGAAGGACCCGCCGTGCGCTTGACTCCGGGCGCGCCGTTGGCGCCGCTTTCGATGCGGGTGCCGAACGACATCTCGGCCGCAGCGTTCTGGATGGTCGCGGCGTCCGTGCATCCCGACGCAGAGATCCACCTGACGGGCGTTGGCATGAACCCGACGCGCACGGGCGTGATCGATGTGCTGCGCGCGATGGGCGCGGATCTGAGCATCGATGAAGAACGCCAGGCTGGCGGTGAACCCGTCGCCGATATCGTCGTGCGATCGGCGCGACTGCGCGGCACGGGGATCGGTGGCGAGCAGGTGTTGAGCGCAATGGACGAAGTACCGGTGCTGGCGGTCGCAGCGGCGTTCGCAGACGGCACGACCGTCGTGCGTGACGCGGCTGAGTTGCGCGTGAAAGAATCGGATCGCATTGCGACGACGGTGTCGCAACTCGCCGTGCTCGGCGTGAACATCGCAGAGCGCGAAGATGGAATGACGATCGACGGCGGCGGTCATGTGCATGGCGGCGATGTGCGATCGTTCGGCGACCACCGCCTCGCGATGGCGCTCGCGGCGGCCGCGCTCGCCGGTTCGGGCGACGTACGTATCGCCGATGCGGAAGCGGTAGCGGTCTCTTACCCGGCGTTCTGGCAGCATTTGGAAGAGCTTTCGCAGTGAGCAAGAAGGACTGGAGCGTTGGCGCCGCTGCCTGCTTCCGTGCCCCTTCGGCGCCCCGTCCAACAGCCGGGGGCGGCTGTCCTACATTTGCGTTCGTCGCCCGCACAGGCGAGGGCGGCTGTAATCCGGGCTGGTTCGGAGAGTCGGTGTGACTGATCTAGCTTCCGTCGCACCGTTGCTGGTCGTACTGTCCGGACCTTCGGGCGCGGGGAAGGACGCCGTGCTGGACGAGATGGCGCGGCGCGGGCATCGTTTCCATCGCGTTGTAACGTGCACGACGCGCGCGCCGCGCGAGAACGAGCGCGAAGGCGTCGACTACTTCTTCGTCAGCGATGCCGAATTCGACAAGCTGGTCGCTGACGATGGTCTGCTCGAACACGCTGTCGTCTATGGAATGGGCTACGGCGTGCCCCGACAGCAGGTGATCGACCGGCTCGCTGAGAGCCTCGATGTGTACGTGCGCACCGACGTGCAGGGCGCGTCGACGATCAAGCGCATCGCTCCGGGCGCACTGCTCGTCTTCATCGCGCCTGCGTCGCTGGACGAGCTGGAGCAGCGCATCCGTGCGCGCGGCTCGGACGACGAAGAGCACGTCCAGCGGCGACTGAAGACCGCACACGACGAGATGGCGCGACGCGCCGAGTTCGACTACGTCATCGTCAACGCGCCCGGTCGCCTTGAATCGACCGTCGACCACTTGCTCGAAGTGCTCGATGTCGAGCGGATGAAGCCGCGGCCGCCACGCGCGGGGCTGGCGGGCTGATGGTGAAGGTCAGTGGCAGCTACAACGCGTGGAACGTCAGCGCACTCTTCGCCAACATGGAGGGCGCGCGTCGCGCGATCGACGCGCTGCAGAATGACGGTGTCGAGGCCAGCACGATCAGCCTCTCGGGTGAGGGGGCCGACGCCGCAAAACATATGGCCGACTCGCAGCGCAACACCAACGCAAGCGACGCGCCGATCCTGAGCCGCGTGATCTGGCGATGCGTGTTGTGGAGCATCGTCGGTGCGGTGATGGGTGTCGCCGTCGGGCTGGCGTTGGGCCTCAGCGGCATGACGCTCCCGGGCACTTCCAACAACGTGGCGCTACAGGTCGTGAGTTGGGCGATGTTCTTGCATATCGGCGGTGCGCTGTGGGGTGCGTACGCCGGCATCAGCAGCGGCACCGCGTGGGAGCTGACGTTTCAGCCCGTCGGCGACAGCGGCAGCGTGTTCGTGAACGTCGCCACGACGAACGAGCGCGAGAGCGCGCGCGCCGAGCGGGTGCTTCGGTCGAAAGCGGCGCTCAACATCAGTCGCGCGGGTCAGACGTCGACGTTGCCGGGCGACGGCGCGTCGCTCGATCCGGCGCGCTGATTTTCGTTTCGCGATGTAGGACAGGCGCCCTCGCCTGTTGGTCGGTGTTCTGTTCGGCATATCTGTTGCGTGACGACGAACTCACATGTCTCCTGCGGCGACTCTCCGACCGGGGACGGCCGTGGCAGTCTCTTTGTTCTCTCTTGGGTTTCGAGATCGTTCGCCGCGCGGCTGTGCGTTCGTGCGCGCAGGCGATCGTCGGGTTTAGGGCGAAGATTTAGCAAGCGTCGGTCCGGCTGTCTCCTGCGGCGACTCGTCGATTGCCGGACACACAGCCGAGGGCGGCTATGCTCCACGCTTCGCGTCTCTCTCGACCGTGATCGCGACCGACGCCAGTATTGTCGAGCATCGCGACGGACTCACAGCCGGGGACGGCTGTGCCACTCTCTTTGTTCTCCCGTGGTTTCGAGATCGTTCACCGCGCGATGTGCGTTCGTGCGCGCACGCGATCGTCGCTTTCGGGTCGAAAGCTCATCTAGCGTCCGTCCGGGGTTGCCGGACACACAGCCGAGGGCGGCTATGCTCCACGCTTCGCGTCTCTTCAGCCCGGCCGCTCCGCTCTTGATCGCGCACCACAATGAACTGCGAACTACGAAGCGAGGCGCTTCGTGATTGTCAGCGGGCTCCATTCGGCGGTGAGGCCCTGGCCGTGGCAGCTTATGCTCTTGCCGTCGACGATGTCCTTCTCGGTCATCATGCCCAGCGCGGCGATGAAAGAGTCCATCTTCGGGACATTGACTTCGTGGTTCACGAGCTGGTCTTCTACGTAGAACAGGAGCTCGTCGGAACCCTGGTTGTAGGTGATCTTGTAGCGGTGCGTCTGCTGTTCGCCTTTTGGCAGCGGCTGCTCCTTGAAGAGCGCGAAGTACTTCGTGGAATCGTCGTCCGGCGCGACGGCGCCGGGGAACGGCAACCGTGCGTACACCGTCGCGAAGCACTCGTTCGACACGAAGAAATCGATCGCCATGCCGGTCGAGAAGTCGAGCAGGTTGACGGAGACGAAGCCGTCGTAGAAGTCGTTGGGCACGCCGTTGATCTTCAGCGCGCGGATCTCCAGCTCGACCGAGATCTCGCCGCCCGGCGGCACCGCGAACGTCTCCGTCGAGTAGTACATGTGCTTGGCGTTGTCGAAGAACTGGATCATCGGGTTCGTGCGCGTCAGCGGCAGCGCGGTGACGCGCAGGCGTCCGTTCTGCACGACGGCGACGGCGTCCGGCTCGCGAAACTCCCATCCCGGGAAGCCACCGATCACCCACTTCGAGTCGGGCTTCAGCAGATCCGCGAACCCGCCGTACTCGATCGTCTCTATCGCTCGTTCGGTGTCTGTCGTCATCGTCGTTGCTCTCCGCTGATCTGTACGGGTTCGGAGTCAGACTAGATCACGCATCGCGCGCGGACGAGCGGGCCGATGCCGCCTGTGAATAGCGCTCGAGGTGAGTTGCCGGCGCGCTGCTTCGTGCGCGCACGCGACCCGTCGATCCAGTTCGGACTGCGGCAAACGTCGGTCCGGCTGTCTCCTGCGGCGACTCTTCGATTGCCGGACGCACAGGTCTCCTGCGGCGACTGTCGACCGGGACGGCTGTGCCACGCGCTTCGCGTCCTGATAGCCGCGTGCTCGCACGACGCGGGCCGCATGCCCGCGCTCCGGAACTACATGGGTTCTGTCACCCGATGCTATTCGTGATCGTGGTCGTGCTCGTCTGATTCTTCTTCGGCCATGGCGTTGTGCGGCACGAGCGGCGTTGGGCGATCGTCGTCCTTGCGGCGGCTGCGCGGCGGCAGGGCATCGATCGTCTTGCGCAGGCGCTCGACGTTCTCCGCGCCCTCGACGATGGCGACGAGCACGTTCGTGTCGCGTAGGGCCTGCAGCTCTACGCCAGAAATCGCGGCATCGATGGTGGCCATCAGCGGCTTTCGCGTTGCGGCGAAGATGCGGCGCAAGTCGATCTGGCGGCGCACCGTCAGCGGGCCGGACAGCGAGCCGATATCGATCGCGTCGAGATGGAATCCCTCGAGCGTCCGCAGTTCGTTGTCGGTGAGGTCGGCGGGCAGTGCTAGCACGTAGCCGATCTTCTCGTCGAGAAGCGCCGTTGCCGTGGCGTTGTTCGGGTCGAAGACGATGAAGTCGAATCCGCCCGCGCGGTACTCCGCGGCCTCGCCCGCCGTCTTGCCGCCGATGCGGGCGCCGGCGATCACTCCAGCGTCCCTCCCCGATCCAGCAACGGCGGGCGCCGCCGCGGAACCGAGGATTACGATGTCGGCTCCGCGCCGCGCCAGTTCGGCCGCCGCGCCGGCGTCGGGTGCCGCGGCTGCGAGCACCATTGTCGAAACGACGGCGGCCCTGACTGCGCCGAATCCGAGCGGCTGCGGCTCGCTGCGGGCCGCGCTGCGTATTTTGTCCGAGAGCTTGCTCAAGTCGTTCTCCTGTTGTGTGTGGTTGGTTGTAGACAGATTACCGGCGGGGCGAGACGCGTGGAAGATCGGGACGACCGCGGGAATATCGAGCCGCCGGTCCTTGGTGATCGCCAGAGGGCGTTCTGGACGGGGCCGTTAGTTGTGGATGTTCTTCCCAAAGATCTGATCCTTCTGCTGATCGAATAGCCATAAGTGAAGCCGATTTGGCTTCGCCAGCGTGATACACTCGATCTGCCGATACTGAAGGCAACAGCTTCGGATCGGCGGCCCAGGATGGCCAGAGGAGCGCTGATGCCCCGCCCGCGTAGGCGCAAAGACCAACCGTTTGAGTTGCCGCTCGTCCCGCGGCGGCGCGGTATTCTCTACCCCAACACAACGGGCGCCATCCTCGTCGGCCGCCGCACGACCCTTCGCGCGATCGATATGGCCACTGAGGGCGAAGGCATGGTCGCCGTTGTCACGCAGCGCGATCCTGCGCTCAGCGATCTGAGTCCGTACGACCTGTACCCCTACGCGACCGAGGCGACGATCCAGCGGGCGCTGCGGCTGCCTGATGGCACGACGCAGCTCTGGGTGCAGGGCTTCCGCCGCTTGAAGATCCTGGAGCTGCGCGGCGGCGAGCCGTTCTACAGGGTGCTGGTGCAGCCACTCGACGACCCGACTGACACGACGGTGCCGACGGAAGCGCTGCGTCGCGCGGTGCTGGCGCTGTTCGAGAAGGTCGCGCGCCTTTCGCCGAGCGTGCCCGACGACGCGTACATCATGGCGATGAACATCGAGTACTCGGGTTGGCTCGCCGACTACGTCGCGTCGTCGCTGAGCCTGGACGATGAAGAAGCGCAGGATCTGCTCGGCACGCTCGATGTGCGCGAGCGGCTCGAGAAGCTCAGCATCCATCTGGCGAAAGAGCTGGACGTGCTGGAGCTGCAGGGCAAGATTCACTCGCGCGTGCAGGAAGAGCTGGACAAATCGCAGCGCGAGTATTTCTTGCGCGAGCAGATGAAGGCGATTCAGCGCGAGTTGGGCGAGACCGATCCGGCAGCGCGCGATGCCTACGACATGCGCGAGCGAATCACCGCCGCAGGCATGCCCGAAGCGATCGCAAAGAAGGCGGAAGACGAGCTGCGCCGCATGGAGCAGATCCCGTCCGCATCGCCTGAAGTCGGGATCATTCGCGGCTACCTCGAGTGGCTGGTCACGGTGCCATGGAGCAAGAGCACCGACGATCGTATCGATCTCATCGAAGCGGCGAAGGTGCTGGACAAGCACCACTACGGGCTTCCGAAGGTGAAGGAGCGCATCCTCGAATACATGGCGGTGCGCCAGCTCGCGAAAGAGAAGCATCGCAGCCCGATCCTCTGCTTCGTCGGACCGCCCGGGGTCGGCAAGACGAGTCTCGGCCGTTCGATCGCGGAGGCGCTCGGACGACGCTTCGTGCGCGTCAGTCTCGGCGGCATTCGCGACGAGGCAGAGATTCGCGGCCACCGCCGCACGTACGTCGGCGCGCTGCCGGGCCGCATCATCCATGGCATGCGCCAGGCCGGGACCGTCAACCCCGTGTTCATGCTCGATGAAGTCGACAAAGTCGGCGCGGACTTCCGCGGCGATCCGTCGTCGGCGCTGCTGGAAGTGCTCGATCCGGAACAGAACCACGCGTTCTCCGATCACTACCTCGACGTCGACTACGACCTTTCGAAAGTGATGTTCATCACGACGGCGAACATCCTCGATCCGATCATTCCGGCGCTGCGCGACCGCATGGAAGTGATCGAGCTGCCGGGTTACATCGAGGACGAGAAGCTGCACATCGCGCAGCAGTTCCTGGTGCCGAAGCAGCTCGAAGAGCACGGACTCTCGCGGCTGCAGCTCACGTTCACGGCGAGCGCGCTGAAGAAGATCATCCGCGAGTACACGCGCGAGGCCGGCGTCCGCAACCTGGAGCGCGAGATGGGCGGCATCTGCCGCAAGGTGGCGCGCCGCTTCGCGGAGAACCCAACGACGAAGGTCAGCGTCAGCGTGCCGTCGCTTGAAGCGCTGCTGGGCCCGCAGAAGTTCTTCTGGGGCTCCGCCGAGGAAAAGGATCAGGTCGGCGTCGCGACGGGCGTCGCGCGCACCGAGATGGGCGGCGACGTGCTGGGCGTCGAGGTGACGCTGATGCCTGGCAAGGGCAGCCTCATGCTCACCGGACAGCTCGGCGAAGTGATGCGCGAGTCGGCGCAGGCGGCGCTTTCGTACGCGCGATCGCGTTCGCGCGAGCTGCACATCCCGCCCGAGGTGTTTGAGAAGAACGACATCCACGTGCACGTGCCTGCTGGCGCCGTGCCGAAGGAAGGGCCATCGGCCGGCATCACGATCGCGACGGCGATGATCTCGGCGCTGACGCGGCGGCCGATCAGCCGCCACGTCGCCATGACGGGCGAGATCACACTCCGCGGACGCGTGCTGCCCGTCGGCGGGCTGAAGGAGAAGATCCTCGCCGCGCACCGGGCCGGTATCAAGACGTTTGTGCTGCCGAAGCGCAACGAGAAGGATCTGCTGGACGTGCCGCCGGCCGTGCTCAGCGAACTGCATTTCGTCTTCGCGGGCGACATGTCGGAAGTGCTGCGAGCGGCGCTGGATCCCATACAGGCTGGTGAAGCATGACGTGGATCGATGCGGTGATGATCGCCATCTTCCTGTTCTTTATCGTGACCGCGTTCTCGGCGGGCCTCGTGCGCGAGGTGATCAGCACGGGCGCAACGATCGGTGGCATGGTGCTGGCGGGGCTGTTCTATCAGGACATCGCGGACACGCTGCTCAGCAGTATCGACAACGAGACGACGGCCGCCGTTGTGGGCTTCCTGATCATCTTCGTTGGTATCACCGCAGCCGGCCAGCTCGTCGCGATGGTCGTACACCCGGCGATCACGGTGCTGGCGCTGGGGATGATGGACCAATTTCTCGGCGCGGCATTCGGCGCGGCGAAGGCGTTCGTCATCGTCGAGGTGCTGCTGGTGCTGTTCGTGACGTACCCGCGCTACGACCTCGACAAGAAGATCGACGATTCGGCGTTCGCGCCGAAGATGCTGCAACTCTCGGCGCCGATCGTCAAAGTGCTGCCGCAGATCTTCGAGAAGAAGGTCGACGCGTTTAAGTAGCGCTCGGGGCGCGCGGTCTCTCGGTCGTTCAGTCTCTCAGTTGGGTTTGACGCGGCCGCGTTGTAGGGGCGCAACCTGTTGCGCCCGCGTCCGGTTGGAAGATTCCGCGTCGAAAGCGCTGCTGGGTGGAGCGCACGCGCACCTCACCTCCGGCCTGTCTCCTGCGGCGACTGTACGATCGGCCACGTCCTCTCCACGACGTGGAGAGGAGGCCCGGGCGGGTGTTGGTTTGGAGGTCGTGGTGCGGTGCCAGACGAACGCGGGCGCAACGGGTTGCGCCCCTACAGCGAATGGGAGATTCCGCGTCGATAGCGCTGCTGGGTGGAGCGCACCAGCACCTCACCTCCGGCCTTCGGCCACCTCCTCTCCACGACGTGGAGAGGAGGCCCGGGCGGGTGTTGGTTTGGAATTCGTAGCACGGTGCCAGCCGAACGCGGGCGCAATGGGTTGCGCCCCTACAGCGAATGGGAGATTCCGCGTCGATAGCGCTGCTGGGTGGAGCGCACAAGCACCTCACCTCCGGCCTGTCTCTTGCGGCGACTGTACGATCGGCCACGTCCTCTCCACGACGTGGAGAGGAGGCCCGGGCGGGTGTTGGTTTGGCGATGTGTTTCGGAGATGGGGCATATCGCCCGAACGCGTGCACGGCGCGCCGTGCCCCTACAGCATGGCGGCGGAGCGATGATCTGCGTTTCCGAGGTACAAGTGCCAGACGAGCGCGGGCGCAACGGGTTGCGCCCCTACAACGGGGCTATTCCCACGTGACGTCACCGTGCAGATCTGCTGCGTGCGGCTTTGATGCGAAGACGGCGTGTTCGCGCTTCGATGCGGCGATTGTGGTGTTGTCGCCGTGGCCGGGGTAGACGGCCGTTGCTTCGTCGAGCGGCAGCAGTTTCTTTTCGATCGATCCCACCATTTCGAGCAGGTCGGCTGGTTTGTCGGAGCGGCCGGGGCCGCCGGGGAAGAGCGTGTCGCCGGACATCAGCACCGGGCCGTCGGCCGTCTCGACGAGCAGGCAGATGCTGCCGGGCGTGTGGCCCGGCGTGTGGATGATCTTCACGCGCGAGTCGCCGAGCGGGATCTCGTCGCCGTCGCCCAGCGTGTCGAAGACCTTGT
Organism: Chloroflexota bacterium; assembly: GCA_025355835.1. GTDB lineage: Bacteria > Chloroflexota > Dehalococcoidia > DSTF01 > JACRBR01 > JANXYW01. The sequence goes on along the minus strand of JANXYW010000028.1, from coordinate 1,159 downwards.
CCTTGTACGGCGCGCGGTCGGCGTCGTGGCAGAAGACCGGCGCACCGAGCTTCTTCTTCACGAGATCGATGTTCGCCCAGTGGTCGCCGTGGCGGTGCGTCACGATGATCATCTGGACGTCGGTACCCTTCGCCGCCGCGATCGCTTCCTCGCTGCCGATCGGCGCGTCGACGAAGATCGACTGCTTCGTCCTGGGGTCGACGATGATGTAGGCGTTGTTGGCGTACGGCCCGAGTGGCCCGATTTTGATCACGTTCGCGGGCATGGGGACCTCCGGTCAGTTTGTAGTGGGTAGTTTGTAGTTCACGGTTCGCAGTTCGAAGTCACTCGCGCCGTGTCGTTCTCCCATCGTAGCGTGGACTTCAGTCCGCGCGGGGCTCGACGGCCACGATACGGGGCACTATTTCGGTAGAGCGATGCGCTTGCCGCTTCTTTCAACCAGGCCGTGAGATTCGAGCGCGCTCACGAGCGTCGCAAGTTCGGCCGGCGGCGGCGGGTCTCCGGCGGACGATAGGGTCGCGCGAAGCCTTGCCAGCGTGATCGATTCTCCCGCGGGCAGCACTCGCAGCGCCGCGACGATGCGGCCGCGCCACCAGCGCGCGGAGCCCTCGAACTTCGGCTGCGTCTTGCGTGCTGGCAGCTTCGCCACGTATGTTCCGCGCTCGTCGGCGACGCGAAGCACGGGCGCGGACGCCTGCTCGCGGGGCGATGCGCACCAGCGCGAGACGACGCATTCGCCGCATTTGGGGCGAGTGCCGCAGACGCGGGCGCCGTAGTCCATCAGCGCTTGATTCCAGCGCGCGGGCTCGCGCACGGCGAGGGATGCGTCGGCGAGCGACTGCAGCCGCTTACCGTCGATGCTTTCGTCGCCCGAAAGCCGGCCGAGCACACGCCGCACGTTCGTATCGACGCACGCCGCGGGTTCGCCGAAGGCGAACGATGCGATGATCGCCGCCGTGAACGGCCCGATGCCATCGATGAGCGCCAGCGATGCCGCATCGTGCGGCCAGCCGTCGGCGACGATGGTTCGCGCGGCGCGATGCAAACGGATGGCACGCTGGTTGTAGCCCATGCCGGCCCAGACGCGGATGACGTCACCCGGCGATGCTGCCGCGAGCGATTCGACCGTCGGAAACGCGGCGACGAAGCGTTCGTACGA
>JANXYW010000449.1 GCA_025355835.1 Chloroflexota bacterium | reverse complement strand
CTGACCACACGCGGTAAGTCTGTGATCATCGACCACGGCGCCGGTGTGTTCACCGCGTACCACCACCTCTCGCGCATGGACGTCAGCGCGGGCGACTATGTTGCGCAGGGCGAGCAGGTCGGCCTCGTCGGCATGACCGGTCTGGCGACAGGGCCGCATCTGCACTGGGAACTCGTCGTCGGCGGCATCAATGTCGATCCCGTCTCGTGGACGAAACCCGGCGTCGCGCCGTGAGCCGCCGGGGCAGTCCACAGATTTCACAGATTTCACAGATTGGGAAGGAGGTAAGACGATCCTCCGAGGCGAACCCGGGCGACAGTGTGAAGAGCTCGATTCGCGACGTGCTCGCCACGCTCGAACACGCGTACCGCGATGAGATCTGGCACTGGATGCCGGATCGCGCGCGGGCGCTCGACATCATCGTCGGCGCGATCCTCGTACAGCACACGACGTGGACGAACGCCGAGCGCGCGCTCGATTCGCTACGCGCTGCCGGCGCGCTCGACGCACGCAGGCTGACATTGATGCCGGAATTCGAGGTCGCCGCGCTCGTGCGCGTCTCCGGAACGCCGAGCGTCAAGGCGCGCCGCCTCCGCGCGGTGGCGGAGATGATCGAACGCACGGGAGGGCTCGATGCCTTTCTGGCTATGCCGCTCGAAACGATGCGGCCGCTACTGCTGGCGACGCACGGCATCGGACCCGAGACGGCGGATGCGATCGCGCTGTACGCAGTCGGACGGCGCACGTTCGTCATCGACGCGTACACACAGCGCATCTTCGGCCGCCTTGGCCTCGAACCAGCGACCGGAGCCGGGTACGCTGCGTGGCAGCGCTTCTTCGAAGAAGCGCTGCCCGGCGACGATGCGGAGGCGTTCCAGCGATACCACGGCTACATCGTCCTCCACGCCAAAGCCCTCTGCCGCGTCAAACCAACGTGCGCGCCATGCCCGCTCCTCCCCCGCTGTCCCCACGGTCGAGCAACAACGATGTGATGCCATCCCATGTAGGGGCACGCGGTGGCGTGCCCTCGTCTCACGCACTAATCCCGTTCCTCGCCCTAACGATCATCTGCATCGCCGCGACCGGCTGCGGCGTCATCGGCGCGAAATCTACGCCCACAACAACGTCCACGCCGACGCTAACCCGTACGCCCACCAACACACCAACAACGACATCAACTCCTACACCGACCGCCACACCAACACCAACCGCAACGCCAACGCCGGCACTCCCACCGAACCCGAGCGCGCTCCAGCGCTGGAACACCGTTCCCGTGTCGTATTGCGTCGTGCCGGGCGCCGGCTACGTCAACGATGACGTCTTCGTCGCGCAGGTCGACCGTGCATTCGCGGCATGGGGCGTGCCGTCGATCAATAACGGCGCCTGTGACGCCGTGACCGATAGCGATGATGTCGACGAGATCGGCTGGGGCGACCTCACGACGGCCGGCGCGCACGGCCCGGAGGTCTACGAAGCGGGTGTGACATCGCTGCGTTACCGGCGCTGCACGGCCGGCTGCAATCCCAACGACCTCGTCCATATCGTCGAGTCCGATATCACGATCGATGCGGCTCCGCCGCGCGAGTTCCGCAGCCGGCGTTGCCTCTACAGCACGCTACTCCACGAAGTCGGCCACTTCCTCGGCCTCGAACACCTGCCCGCCCCCGCCGTCATGGCTGCCGAGACGTCCACATGCCTCGACACGCTCACGGCCGCGGATCGCGCTGCGCTCATCGCCCGCTACGGGCCGGTGGCGCAGCCCGCAGAGTGATCGCGCGGGGCGGGGTAAAGAGCACGCTCGTTCTCAAACAGGCAGAACCATATCCGCCGAGCGAACCAGAAACGACAAGGTGTTCTTGGATGGGTCGTAAGTCATTCGCCAGCGATCGAGAATCTCCCGGCCCAAGAGAGACGGCATTTCTTCGATCTCCGGATCTGGCGCTGCGATATCCAGAGCGTCGAGGTGGTAGACGTAGATGCATTTACCTGGATCTCTGAACGCCAGTGAGCACTTCACGGGATAGCTGAGGGCAATTCCACCCATGCCGAGGCTCTCGACCGTGCTACCAAGTTTCTCATAGTCAACACCCATCTCCCGCGCGTCGGCCGGAGCGATCAAGCTGCTGTCCGCTCCGGTATCGACCAGGAATGAAATGCTGGCATCGATGTTGAACCGCGGAATGACCAACCGTGCCTGAACGTACGGACGCCTCGTCGTATCTCCGAAGCGCCCGCGTAGCACGATCGGCTAGAGGAACATCTTGCGAGGGTTCTTGCTGATATAGCGAACAATCGCGCGCCCCCGCGGGATACCCGCGGAATTGAGCTCGGCGATGACGGAATCCAACGTCCGGCCCGTCGCTGCAACTTTGCCGCCAAAAATGCCCACCCACTGGTTGGGATACTGGCTGATGAGGTGTTGATGCCGGGACGACAACAGCTTTGCATCGTTCTCGAACGCGCGCAGATCGCTATCGACCTCCTTGGGGTCGCCCAGCATCTCCAGCACCTTCGCCTCGTATTCGGAACGGTTCATTGCGGCCTCGTCGCTCCCCTCGATTTCAAGTGTACACAACCTCGACCTGCGCTCAGCCGGGCGATGTAGCCAAGCTCCCCACGACCAGCTCGCCGCTCCCCAACTGCTCCACCCACGCCCGCGCAACACCACCATCAATCTCCACAAACCCGACCGTGCCAAGGCGGCGCGTCAGGTTACGCGGGAACGTCGGGCTACCCGGGTTCACCAGCAGCACGCCACGCATTGTCTCGACCTCCGGAACGTGTGTGTCGCCGTGGACGAGCACATCGACCGCGCCGCCGAAGTGATGCTCCATGATCGATTCCAGCGTCCGGTGCGGCGGCCACTCCGGCAGCGTCGCATCATGCACCATGCCGATGCGCAGGCCACCCGCATCGATCACCTGCACCGGCTTCATCCGCGGATCTTCGGGGCAGAGCGGGCGGCCGCCGCTGCCGTCGTCGCCGTTGCCGCGCACCGCCAGCACCGGCACACCGCAGCGCTCCTCCAGCCAGTCCAGCACCTCAACGACGTGCAGATCGCCTGCGTGCAGGATCAGATCGACATCGCGCAGCGCGTCGTACGCCTC
>JANXYW010000441.1 GCA_025355835.1 Chloroflexota bacterium | reverse complement strand
GAGCATGCCGGCGCCGAACGCGACGCGACCGGCGGCGAACAACATGGCCGTGGTGCGAGCCGTCATTGTGGGGGAGCGTAGCATACCGGTCGTCGGTCGTCGGTCGTCGGTCGTCGGAGATTGGTGATGGTCGAGACGGGGAGACCTCACCTCCGCGCTTCGCGCTGGTCCTCTCCGCCCGGCGGAGAGGAAGGGGTGAACTTCGATGCGTGGTTTGGTGGTGGCGGCCGCGCACCTCACCTCCGGCCTTCGGCCACCTCCTCTCCACGATATGCAGAGGAGGAGCGTTTCGGGCGTGCGGCCCGAAAACCGAACTACACTGGGCGGCCTCGCGCGCCTGGGACAGCGCGCAGGCGTGATGTAGGACAGCCGCCCCGGCTGTTGGACGGGATACACACCTCAATGCCGCCGTCCCCGCTTCCGCCACCTGACGGCGCCATCCGATGTGGCTTAGGTGTACACAACGGGGGCCTCGGCGCCACTTCATTAGTCGTGCTCGATGATCTGTGCCCATCTGTGAAATCTGTGGACGACGCAAAGTGTGAGAAGCGCCGGTCAAACGCGTTCAGATTCGAGAAGTACGAAAGACTAGCTGCGATTTGCAGGCTACGTAACGTCTCGTGATAACGGCGTTGGGGCTTGGTGGTTGTCATGGGAGAATCGCGGGGTCGCGGCGGGTCATGTCAAGTCGCGACATAATTTCGATCATCTTGACCGATTATCTGCGGCGCTAAAGGTGGATCGCCCTTACAATGCGGGCAACGTCCTGGTGTGGCATCCTCGCCACCACAAACTGACTGAAAACTGAATATGAAGTACCCGATAACCGTGACCGCGGACGGGTATGCCTTGCGCCGACCGCGCATCGCCACGTCGCTGGCTATCAGCGACATGTGGCGGTTTGTCGTGCGGCATTGGGGCTTGCTCGCCGCGCTCACCATTACCTTCATCGTGCATGCGCCTACGCTGCGATACTTTTTCGCTGGCGACGATTTCGTCGTGCTTGGAAGCATCCGGTACCTCGGTGGCAAGCAGTACCTGATCGATACGCTGCGCATGCACGACATCGTGCCGAACTGGCGGCCGCTGACGGCGGTTGTCTACACGGCCGAGTGGAAGATGTTCGGGCTCAACGCGACGGGTTGGCGTTCGGTGAATCTCGGCGTGCATCTTTCGACGCTTGTCGTGATGTACACGCTCGTTTCGCGCGTGACGAAACGTCAGGCGATCGGCGCCGTTGCGGCGATCATCTTCGGCGTGTCGGGTGCGCACTTCGATACCGTCACATACATCACGGCGTTGCCGCACGTGCTCGCGACGTTCTTCATCCTCGCGTCGCTGCTGGCGGTCATTGTCTATGCGCAGGATGGCGAGCGAAACGCGGGCGCGTACGCGTTGTCGTTCGGGTTGTTCGTGCTGGCGTTTCTGACGAACGAAGGATCGTTCGTGTACGCGCCCGTGATCGTGGCGGCGTACGCGCTGTTCTCGCAGCGATGGCGCAGCGCGCCGTTGCGGCTCGTGCTGCATGCGCTGCCGTTCGTCGTGCTGGCGGCCGGATGGCTGACGTACTACGAAGCGTTTCCGAATCCGCAGCTAAAGTTCGACGGCTACTACTGGGGTTCGCACGTCTTCACGAACTACGGCGTGTACCTCTCGTTCATCGCGTTCCCATCGCACCAGATACCGCTGACGCCCGACGTGACGCGGTGGATCATTGCAGGCGCGATGCTGGCGCTGTCCGCGGCCGTGCTGGTTCGCGGATCGAACATTGCGCGCATCGCGGTCGGTGGCATGCTGCTGGCGATTCTGCCGTACGCACCGGTGAGCATCTGGACAGCGTCGCGTTACACATACACGGCGGTGGCGTTCTTCGCGCCGGTCGCGGCGATGGCGTCCTACGCGGTGTACGAGCAGGTGCGCGGTGCGCATCGATTGCTGCGTGTGCCAGCGACGGTGCTGGGGTTGGCGTTCGTCGCGACGGTCGCGGGCCTGTACGGATGGCAGACGTTCGCGCAGGATTCGCAGGCCGGCCGCAACACGGCGCGATGGCAGCAGCTGGTCGACGAACTGAGGGCGAACTACAGCGCCGTGCCGCCCGGCACGACGATCTACATCGTTGACGGGCCGTGGACGAACCCGATGGAACAATATACGTGGGTGCCATCGGTGGCGCGTGCGTTGTACGGCGACGCGGCGGCGTTCGACCTGCCCCGCAACTCGTACGTGCAGGATCCGCCGAACACGGAGCACGCGCTGTTCCTCGAATGGACGCCTGCGGGGCTGCGGCCGGTGGCCGCGCAGCAGGTTGTGACGCCGGAGCACTCGGCGAAGGCGCCGTAGCCTGGTCGTCGGTCGTCGGTCGTCGGTTCGGCGAATTTTTTCAGCATTTGGTACGACGAGACCTCACTTCCTCGCTGTCTCCTGCGGCTTATTGGCGCGCTGGCGATGTGCATTCGGAGCGGCGGTGTGTGGACGCGGGTTTTGTCCAACAGCCGGGGGCGGCTGTCTTACATCGCGACTGCTGACCTCACCTCCGCGCTGCCTCCTGCGGCGACCGGGCCGCGCTGGTTCTCTCCGCCCGGCGGAGAGGCGGGCGGGGCTGGTACATTCGTCGGGTTGTCTCGCCTCGCGGGGATCTCGCGGGCTGGAAAGCCCGCGCTACGGTTGTCGGTGCACTGGCGATGTACGTTCGGAGCGGTGGCGCGGGAAAGCGACTTCCGTCCAACAGCCGGGGGCGGCTGTCCTACATTGCGTGACGCGATGCACTGTTGCGCATCAGGCCGTCGGTATGATCTCCAGCCTCCAGCCTCCAGCCTCCAGCCTCCAGCCTCCAGCCTCCAGCCTCCAGCCTCCAACTTCCAACCTCCAGCCTCCAACTTCCAACCTCCAGCTAGCTCTGCTAGCATTTCTACAGCGCTATCTTTCCTCTCCCAGACCGGATCGGCGGCAGACAGACGGGGCGGTATCCTGTAGCCATGACCATCGAACAGATACGGAACGTCGCGAAGCTGGCTGGGCCCGTCGATTTGGATCGGGTGCAGCGGGCCATGCGGGAGCTGATCGAAGCTGTGGGCGAGGACCCGGAGCGGGAGGGGTTGCTCGGCACGCCGGAGCGGGTCGCGCGCATGTACACGGAGTTGTTCGAGGGGCTGCGGACGGATCCGGCGAAGCTGCTGAGCGTGGGGTTTGAGGTCGGCCACAATGAGATGGTGATCTTGAAGGATATTCCGTTCTACAGCATCTGCGAACACCACTTCATGCCGTTTCACGGCGTTGCGGCGGTCGGCTACATCCCGGACGGGCGCGTAGTTGGGTTGAGCAAACTGGCGCGGCTCGTGGATGCGTTCGCACAACGGCCTCAGATACAGGAGCAGATGACGACGCAGATTGCGGACATGTTGATGGAATCGTTGCAACCGGACGGAGTCGCGGTAGTGATCGAAGCGGAGCATTTGTGTATGACGGCGCGTGGCGTCAAGAAGCCGGGTAGCCGCATGGTGACATCGGCGACGCGCGGCTCGTTCCGCAAGAACGACGTGACGCGCGCAGAGTTCCTCTCGCTGGTGCACGGCTGATGGGCGAGCTTACGGTCCACAACGAAGAATTCGACCGCGTCAGCGCCGAGTGGGAGGGGCTGATCACGCAGATGCCCGATCCGATCCCGTTCGCCACGCCAACCTGGCAGCGCGTGTGGCTGAAGCACTTCTTGGGGGAGCGTAGTCTGCGGCTCCTGACAATCCGCGATGGCGAGCGGTTGATCGGCATCGCGCCGCTGATATCCGAAGGCGACCGCGCCGAATTCGTCGGCAACTACTCGATCTGCGACTACATGGACGTTGTGGTGACGCCGGGGTTCGAGCCACAGTTCTTCGCGTCGCTGTTGGAGCATCTGGCAGAACGCGGTGCGAAGACGCTCGATCTGCGCGGGCTGCGCCTCGAGACGCCGACGCTCGCGGCGATCACGGCGGCGGCGCCGGCGGCGGGTTTTACGGCGGTGCGCGAGGACGAAGCGCTTTCGCCGAAGGTGTGTTTGCCCGACACGTGGGACGAGTACCTGAGCACGCTTTCGAAGAAAGACCGGCACGAGCTGCGGCGAAAGCTGCGCCGTCTGGATACGGCGGGCGGCGATGTCGCGCTGAAGGTGGTAACGGAATCGGTGGAAGCGGCGACTGAGCTGGACACGCTGTTCCACCTGATGCGGATCAGCTCGCACCACAAAGAGGAGTTTCTCGATCGGCCGGGCATGGAGGCGTTCTTCCGCGAGATGACGGCGACCATGGCTGCGGAAGGGATGCTGCGCTTCTACTTCTTGACGTTCGACGGCGTGGCCGTGGCGTCGGTGCTGAATTTCGATCTGGGAGGGCAGCTGTATATGTACAATAGCGGCTACGACCCTGCGTATTCGCACTATGCGGTCGGCCTGATGTCGAAGACGCTGCTGATCAAGGACGCGATCGAAAACGGCCGCCGGTGCGTGGATTTTCTGCGCGGAGACGAGGCGTACAAGTACGATCTGGGCGGCAAGGATCAGCAGGTCTACCGGCTAGTGCTGACGAAGGACTGACCGTCGTCTGTGCCATGGGGATAGCCGCAGTTGTCGGGGCATGGAGCCAGCACGAGCACCTCACCCCGGCCTATCGGCCACCCCTCTCCACGATGTGGAGAGGGGACAGAGGATGGAATGACATCTACGTATGAGCCAGTGGCGCTGAAGCGGGACGGCAGGAAGCCGCGGCGCATCGCTGTGCTCAGCGTGCATACGTCGCCGTTGGCTTCGGCGGGTGGCGCTTCTGCCGGCGGCATGAATGTGTATGTGCGCGAGTTGAGCCAGGCGATGGGCGCGCGCGGATATGTCGTCGATGTGTTCACGCGGCGCGAGTCGGCCGATGCGCCTGACACGCAGCCGTTTGGGCCGAACACGCGCGTCATCAACATCGACGCCGGACCGGCGGGGCCGCTCGAGAAAGAAGCGTTCGCCGACTATCTCGGTGAGTTCGAGGCGAATATGCTGGCGTTCGTCGAGCGCGAGGGTGCGGCGTACGACCTGGTGCACAGCCATTATTGGATGTCGGGCGAAGTGGCGATGCGGCTGGCCGAGCGCTGGAACGCGCCGCACGTCGCTATGTTCCACACACTGGGCGAAGTGAAGAATCGCGCTCGGGCGACCGAACACGAGCCGATCGCGCGTATCGAAGCGGAGCGGCGGATCGCGACGACGGCGGA
>JANXYW010000063.1 GCA_025355835.1 Chloroflexota bacterium | reverse complement strand
CCTCGAGGACCAGCCCGAAGACGGCCGCATCGTCGTCTACTACGGTGGCTTGCTTCAGACCATCTATCACTACGGCATGCCGAACTACCGCCCACGCTTCGCGCCAAACGTCGCGCCATCCGGCCGCCCGGACTCCGGGGTAAGCACGATGGACGGTTCGCAGCCGAAATCGATCACAAGCGATAGCCCCCCCGATCACACGTGGCATCGCTCGCTCTGGTACGCCTGCGGCGACCTCAACGGCGTCGACTTCTATCTCGAGCCAGCCGGTATGAACATCGGCTACGGCCCGCACGTCGGCACCGGCTACGGTCGCATCATGCATCGCTCGTTCGACTGGATGACGTCAGGCCCCGTCTGGGGCGGCTTCCAGCAGCGCGCGCAGTGGGTGGCGCCCGACGGCCGGGTGCTGCTCGATGACGTGCGCCGCTTCCGGATCTTCCGGCTCCGAGGCCGCCTCCGCCTGTGGGACATCGAGGCGGACTTTACGCCGCACGACGAGCCCGTGACGTTCGGCCAGACGAACGAAAACGCGCTGCCCCTGATGCGCGTCGCGGACATCATCGATGAGTGGGACGGCGGCACGATGTCGATCTCTACCGGTATCACGGGCTCACCCAACTGCTTTGGTCAGCGGGCCGAGTGGGCTGACTGTAGCGGCCCCTTCTCGCGTGCGCCGGGGCAGGAGCAGGAGATCTACGGCATCGCCATGCTCGACCACCCGTCCAATCGCAATCACCCAAACGCCTGGTTCGTGCGTGGCTACGGCCCGGTTGGGACGAACCTGCCGTACTTCGATGGTGCGCTGACGCTCGAGCGCGGAGAAACGTGGTCGCTGCGTCACCGCCTCTACATCCACCAGGGCTACGCGGCTGAAGGCGGCGTCGCCGCGCGATTCGACGAGTACGCGCGTCCGGTTTCGGCGGAGTTGCTCTGAAAGACGGCTTTGTTCGCGCGGGCATTCAGCCCACGTCGTGCCCACGCAAAACCTGCGATAAGCTGACGCCAAGCGCGTAACTTGAGATATTGGCACGTAGCGTGGACTTCAGTCCGCGCGTTCTGCTGCGAACGACCAACCCGCGGACTGAAGTCCACGCTACTATCTTGAATTCTGTCGCTACCCGAAGATCGGAGCCACACCATGACCACGACCGACGAGAAGTACATCATCCGCAGTCTCGCCAGCACGCCCGAAGAGCGCGGCGTGTGCGGCTGGCGTAAAACGCTGATTTCGCACGACGACACACCCGTCGCCAACGTCTCGCACCTGCGCATCGATGACAGCAAAAAGCACTATCATCGCGAGATGACGGAGTTCTACTACGTCCTCAGCGGCGGCGGCACGATCTGGCTTGATGGCGAGACGCGCGAGATCACGGCCGGCGACCTCGTTGTCATCAAGCCCGGCACATGGCACACATCGGACGGTGTCATGGACGTGCTGATCCTCGGCGTGCCCGCAGGCGAGCAGACCGACATCTGGTTCGCGTAGCGTGAACGAATTCGATGCTCGCGCAACGCAGCTCTTCGCCGAAGGCGCGCGCATCCTCGCAGCTTCCTGGGACGACGACGTCGCCATGGTGCGCGATCACGAGGCGCAGGGCTTCCACACGCCGCGCGGCACGCTCGCCTACGCCAGCGTCCTCCTCCGCGCCGGCGATGCGCCACGCGCCGAACGCGCGATCCGCAGCGTCCTCGCGCTGCAAGAAACGCGGCCGCAGGACGCGCACTACGGCAACTTCCGTTGGCTGCTCGAGGATCCGTGCGTCGCCGATCTGAACGGCGTCGAATTCATGCTCGATGGCCTGATCGAACTGGCGCGCGAACACGTCGCCGCGCTGTCCGCCGCCGTCATCGCGGAGATGCGCACCGCGATCGCGCTCGGCCTCGCCGAGATCGATCGCCTCGACGTGCATCCGTCGTACACCAACATCGTCCTCAGCGATATCGCGAACACCGTGCTCGGCGGCGAACTGCTCGGCGATGCCCACTACATCGCGCGCGGCACCCGCCGTCTCGACGAGTGGCTCGCGTTCACAACCGCATCCGGCGCCCCGCACGAGTTCAACAGTGCGACGTATGCCGCCGTCGATATCCTGCGCCTCGCTGCGCTCGTCGAGCACACGCGTGATCCGCGCATCGCCCTCAAGGCGCGCGTAGCCGAGGAGCGCCTCTGGCTGCACACCGCTGCCTACTACCACCCCGGCCTCGCGCAGCTTGCGGGCCCGCACTCGCGCGCGTACTTCGACGGCTGGAGCGGCGCAGGCGGCCTGCTGAAGCTCATCCTGTGGCGATTGCTCGGCGACGATGCGCTGCGCCGCGAAACCCCGTACGCCGCACGCACGCGCGAAGAAGGTCACATCGACGTTGCGCTGGCGATCGTGCATTGCCCCGATTACATCGAGAGCTGGCTCCGCGAGAAGCGCTATCCGTTCGAGGCGCGCGAGACGCCCATCGCGTCGTTCGGCCTGGATATCACAACCTACATGACGGAGAGCTACGCGCTCGGCACGGCATCTCGATCGTACGCCTGCGGCGAGCCTCCCGAGCAGTGGCCCGGCTTCAACTCGCTCCACCTGTACGCCAGGAAGCCCACGCATCCAGGCTATGGAGCCCTCTACGTACGCTACATCGTGAACGACAAGGCGCCCGGCACCGGTCGCGAACCGGATGATCTTTGGGAAGAGGGCCAGCACGTCGCCGCGCAGCACCGAAATCGCGCAATCATTGCGTACGCCCCGTTGCAGCGCATCGCTCCCGCGCGCAGCAACAAGCTTTCGATACGCATGCTCGGCGTCGCGCCCGAAGATGAAGTCTGGGTCGACGATCGCCGCATCGACGCGTGGCCTGCGCACGTCGAACCGGAGCAACGCGTCGTCATCGCGTTCGGCGACGGGTACGCCGCAATCATCCCGCTCGCGCAGACCGATATGGGGAGCGACGCCCCGATCGAACTCAACCTCGTCGATGGCACGCTCACGCTCGACATCTACAACTACCGCGGCCCCGGCAAGACGTTCTGGGAGTACCGCTCGCACGGCGGCCCGTTCTTCAAAGGCAACGTCCGCAACGCCTTCGCGATCGAAACCGCCGATCGCGCCGCCTTCGCGAGCATCGAAGCCTTCCGCACCCACATCGCCGCATCAACGATCAGCGACGCCACAAACGACAACCATCACCGCACGATCGAGTACGCATCCGCAGGCGGCTCCGTCGCCCTCACCTACAGCCTCTGGGACATGAGCCTCATCGAGCGCCGCAACGACGGCGTGACCTACGCGCCGCCCGCCTCGCGCGTCGGCGCCATCGACGGGAGCGGCCCGCAATTCGTGCAGACCACCGACGCCACCACCCAGCTCGGCCGCGCCACCCTGCACGCCGCCACGCCGCACTGGCTCATCGCCGACGATGAAGCCCGCCGCTACATCGCCATCAACCCGTCGAACACGGCAACGCCCCTCCGCCTGACCACCCCCACCACCGAGATCACCTGCGATTCCCTCCCCTTCGCCCGCATCGATCTCGACGAAGCGAACAACACCGCCCGCATCGAAACGATCGGCGATCCCGGCGAAATCCACACAACCCCCGCCGCCCTCCGCCTCATCATCAACAACCTCTCCGAACACTACACGTAAGGGCACGCGGTGGCGTGCCCACATCACGCCGGCCAACCACCGACCCCCAGCACGAACCGGGAGTGGCGCAGCCGGCCCCGGCTGTGATCCGCCCCTGCCACATACACTGCCTCCATGACCGAAGCCGATCGCCGCGCCGGCCTCTGCGCATTGTGCGTCCACGCCCGCCGCGTGACGTCGGCGCGCGGCTCGACGTTCGTGCTGTGCGCCCGCTCCCAGAACGACGCCCACTACCCGAAGTACCCGCCGCTCCCTGTCATCCGCTGCGTCGGCCACGAGGCTCCTGACGGCGATGCGACCTCCGCCTCGTCGGGCTTTGATTGAGGTGCTGTTTTTCGCGCTTCTCGTGGTGGCTGATTGTTCCCGAATCTGCGGATGGCGATGCGGTTGATTGGTCTGTTTTCACGTCGATTGTTCGGCGCTATGGGCGTGGTGGATCGCACGGCGTGTGTTTCCATATAGCGAGCTTACGCGTGGCGGGTTGTGATCTCCGAATGGGGATGGCACGACGTCAGGTGGTGCATGTCGTCGTGGGGAAGCCGGGTTTCCGGTGATTGACCGGGCCGCGTTCCCGCCGGATAATTGCTGAATGGCTGACGCACTTGAGAGATACCTACGAGACGTGAGCTTTATCCACCGCTCCGGTGGTGCGGTCAAGGAGACATCCTACTACCCGGCCCTATCGAATCTGTTCAACGAAGTGGGCTCGCATCTCAAGCCGAAGGTGCGCTGCATCATCAACATTGCGAACAGGGGCGGGGGAATACCTGACGGGGGATTCTTCACGCGCGACCAATTTCCGCGGGCGAGCAGTGGAGACCCAATCGCTGGAGCGATTCCGTCCCGTGGTGCGATAGAGGTCAAGGCACCTAGCGAAGACGTTAGAAAGATTGCTAGGAGCCTGCAAGTACGAAAATACCTTGATCGATACGCGCAGGTTCTTGTTACAAACCTGCGCGCCTTCGTCCTTGTCGGAAGCGACAGGTCGGGCGCGCCCGTGTTTCTGGAGTCATACGAAGTCGCTCCGAGCGAAACGGCATTCTGGGAGGTAGCGGCCGACCCCCTCCTAGCCGCCGCAGAGCACGGCGATCGGTTTGACGGGTTCATTCGCCGGGTCATGCTTCACGCCGCGCCGCTTGCCGCGCCGGAGGATCTTGCATGGTTCCTGGCCTCGTACGCGCGGGACGCTAACGCACGAATCGCCAACGTGAAACTCGGTGCCCTAGACGTTCTGCGGGGCGCGCTCGAAGAGGCGCTTGGACTCAAGTTCGAGGGCGAGAAAGGCGACCATTTCTTTCGGTCGACGCTCGTTCAAACGCTGTTCTATGGGGTATTTTCGGCCTGGGTTCTCTGGTGCAAACGGCATGCGCCTGATAGCGGGGAGCGCTTCCGATGGCACGAGACACCGTGGTACCTGCACGTTCCAATGATCGGCCCTCTCTACGAGCAGATCGCGCTCCCTGGGAAGCTAAAGCCACTGGGAATCGGTGAGGTTCTGGATTGGACCGAAACTGTACTAAACCGCGTGGACAGAGCGGCGTTCTTTACGAGATTCGAAGAACACCATGCGGTGCAGTATTTCTACGAGCCATTCCTCGCGCGCTTTGATCCAGAGCTGCGCAAGTCGCTGGGTGTTTGGTTCACACCTCCAGAAATTGTGGAATATATGATCACGCGCGTCGACCACGCGCTTCGAACAGAACTCGACATAGAAGACGGCCTCGCCGATGAGCGTGTCATCATCCTTGATCCCTGTACGGGTACAGGGTCTTATCTCGTCGAAGCGCTCCGTCACATGAGCGTGACGCTTTCGGCCAAGTACGGCCCCGACCTTGCTGGTCAGTACGTGAAGAAGGCGGCACAGGAACGGGTTTTCGGATTTGAAATTCTGCCAGCGCCGTGCGTCGTCGCGCATCTTCAAGTGGGCCTCCTTCTCCAAAACCTCGGGGCGCCACTCCGGGCCGAGGATGGTGAGCGAGCGGGGGTATTCCTTACAAACGCCCTCACTGGGTGGGTCGCGAGCGACGACAACGCGGAGAAAACGAGCCAGATCGTTCTAGGTGGGTTCGACGAACTCCTTACCGAGCGTGACCACGCGGCGGAAGTCAAACGTGAGAAACGCATACTGGTTATCGTTGGTAACCCTCCGTACAACGCTTTTGCTGGTGTGAGTCCGGCGGAAGAACAAGGGCTCGTCGAGCCGTACAAAGCCGGCCTGGTAAAAGACTGGGGAATCAAAAAGTTCAACCTCGACGACTTGTATGTTCGTTTCTTCCGAATGGCTGAGCGACGCATCGCCGAGTACACCGGAGAGGGAATCATCTGCTTCATCTCCAACTTCTCGTATCTCGACGATCCATCGTTTGTCGTAATGCGGAAACGATTTCTCGCCGAGTTCGACAAGATTTGGATTGATTGCTTGAACGGCGATAGTCGCGAGACAGGCAAGGAAACCCCCGACGGCGCTCCTGACCCGTCCGTTTTCTCAACGGAATTCAACCGGGCGGGCATCCGGACAGGAACCACCATCGGCCTGATGGTGCGCAAGAAGTCGCACGAGTCTTGTACCTCGGTGCGATTTCGTCACTTGTGGGGTGCCACAAAACGCGAAGACCTCCTTGCAAGCGCCGTGGATCCGAAGCTTGAGTCAGCCTATGAATCAGTTTTGCCGACAAAGGACGGGTACCATTCATTCAAGCCGCTCCGTGTGTCGCAGAGCTACTTCAGCTGGCCAGGGATCGACGAGCTTGTTGGGAAAGTGCTCAGCCTCGGCGCGCTTGAGAACCGCGGTGAAACGCTCATAGCAATCGATCGTGATCGTTTGGCACAAACGATGAAATCATACTTCGATCCGGCAATCAGCTGGGCACAACTCAAGGCTGCGAAGCACGGGCTAACCACTGACTTCGCACGCTTTGACGCAGCCAAGACACGGCGGAACGCACTGGCGACGCAAAGATTTGAAGAGCCGTCCATTCGGCGCGTGCTCGCGCGGCCGATGGACGTGCGGTGGTGCTACTACACCACGTTTAGGCCCATCTGGAACGAGTCACGCGCCGACTACGTCCAGCAGTGCTCTGCCGAGAACCCGTCGCTTGTCACCCGCCGCCGCGGCGTGGCTAGTCCAGAGGGAGTGCCCTTCTTCTTCGCCTCGGTCGCGGGCATGCAACACGCGCTCACGACTGACGCATACTATGCGCCGTTTAAGCAGATCGCAGCTCCTGCGCGCCGCCAGGCTGCCACGCAAGTTTCGCTCATGGCCGATGAATTCCAGCCCGTTCCCAACCTGTCCGAAAAAGCGAGCGCCTACCTCGAATCCGTAGGTAGCCCAGGCGAAAGCGCTTCCCTGCCGTTACACGTCTTGGCAATCGGGTACTCGCGCGAGTACCTAGCGGAGAACGACGGTGGTATTCGTCAAGCGTGGCCTCGCATCCCTCTACCTGCGACGGCCGCCGCCCTCAAAGCATCTGCTGAGCTTGGGAAAGACGTAGCCACTTTGCTGGACTCCGAAGTACCTGTAAAGGGCGTCACCGCAGGTTCTCTTCGCGATGAACTTGCGCCGGTGGGGTTGATTACTCGAATTGGTCGTACGCCTGACTTCGCCGTAACGGCGGGATGGGGCTACAGCGGGCAAGGCGGAATAACGATGCCCGGCCACGGCAAGCTGGAACGCCGCGCTTACACGTCGGAGGAGCTAGCAGCCATGACCTCAGGCGTCACTAAGCTTGGTCTGTCTGCTGATCAGGTATCGAAACGATTGGGCGCGGCAACACTCGACGTTTATCTCAACGACACGACTTATTGGTGCAACGTTCCTGAGGCCGTTTGGGCATACACGATAGGCGGCTACCAAGTAATGAAGAAGTGGCTTTCCTACCGCGAGGAGCCGCTTTTAGGTCGACCGCTCGCGCCCGATGAAGCACGTGAGGTCATGAATATTGCAAGACGGATAGCCGCACTTCTTCTCTTGGAGCCGGCTCTCGACGCGAACTATCGCGCGGTGACATCATCGATCTTTTCGTGGAGTGGCCGACCGGACTAGGCCTGCTTTGAATCGCCCATAATGACTTCAAACGTCCGACCCACTCCGCGAACCTTCCGGGAGGGGTTTGCGGTTCCACGTTATCCGCCAATTGACGCCCTTCGCGCGCGTTCCTATACTCGATCACATCCCCGTAACGTAGACGGCCATTGGGCCGGAGGAGCCTTCTGATATGGAAGACGTGGTCATCGTCAGCGGCGTGCGGACGCCTATTGGCAGGTTCCAGGGGGCGTATTCCAACCTCTCGGCCTCGGATCTTGGCGCGATCGCCATCAAGGCGGCGGTCGAGCGCTCGGGGTTGAAGCCGGAGCAGGTCGACCACATCATCCTCGGCTGCGTCGG
>JANXYW010000386.1 GCA_025355835.1 Chloroflexota bacterium | reverse complement strand
CGGCGTCGCCGCCAACGGCCCGCTACGCGAGCTGCTTATCGAGCGTTCGCCGCTGCCCGTCCACGTGCCGCCGCCGGTGCTCTGCACCGACAACGGCGCGATGATCGCCGCCTGCGCGCACTATCGCTTCGCCGATCTCGCTGCGGGCTGGGATCTCGATCCACAGCCGGGGATGCGGTTTGCGTCGTAGCGGTTAGCGGTTAGCTGTCGAGCCAGCCTACGTTGACGAAATGACGAAATGACCCGCTGAAGTGCTGACAGCTAAGAGCTAACCGCTAACTCGCTCAGCGAACACCTCCCACAGCCGTTCTGTGTGCACCAGTTGCGCTGTAGCTCCACGAGTCCTTGCGCGCGGCGTGCGTTCACCGGCACGCGGATACCTTCGGAGGCCAGCGCCGCCTCGATGAACTTCGTCGCGCCGTAGACGGCCGGGCGCGGCAACCGCGCGTACAGCGCGCGCGCTTTCGCGCCGAGCGCGGGGTCGCCTGACGCGCAGGCAGCGGGCAGGACGACGTTGATGATGATCTCCAGTGCGCGGGATCGCCCGATGAACGCGGGCGGCAGGCGGCAGGCGCCGGCGCAGAGATCGTGGTGCGTCAGCCAGTATCCGCTCGCCGCGATCAGCAGGGGCGCGATCGCTTCGTTGACCGTCGTCGCATCGACGATCGTGAGCAGCGCCGCCGGATCGCCAAGGCGATCGAGTAGCGCCGCAGCGGCGGTGACGCGGCGGGCGGGTGCGTTCTCGGGGCGTACCCCCCAGAGCTTCCACGTGCCCGGCGGGAGGGACGGCAGACGCGCCCGCGCGAAGGCGGCTTCCAGCGCATCGACGTGCGGCTCCACCGGGCCGCGATGATCGCGCTGCGAAGGCAGCAGTCCGGCGGAGCCGAGCAGCAGCGCCTCCATGTGGGGCGGCTTCCCGGCCGCACGATCGCGGAGGCGCGCCCACGGCAGTAGGCGAGCGAGCGCCAGCATCTGCGGCGCGTTACCGCCGTAGCCCAGCGCTTCGAGCAGACCTTCGTAGAGCGCCGCTTCGACGCCGGACGCGCGCACGGTCTCCCGCATCCGCGCGACCTTCGCGTCGAACCGGCGGTCACCCTCCGCATCGAGCGCGGCGCTTACGCCGTCGGCGCCCATGCGCATGACGGCGTCGTGGCACGGCTCGCGCCAGAGCAGCGGGCGTTCCAGCCAGCGTTGCAGCTCGTCCGCCCGCTGCGCCACCCACGACGCCAGCGCGATTACGGGCGCCGAGCCGCCGCCGGGCAGCGTTGTGTCCGCGCCGTCGTCGTCGTCGAACACGACGTGTAGCACGACGTTGCGATACGCCGCGTCGGTGTGATGTCCGTGCGTCCGAAAGTGCGACGCCCGCACGTGCAGTTCCACATCGCCGCGCAGCGGCACGCCGGACGGTCCGGCGATCACGGCGCCGCGAAAATCCGGCCCCGGCCCGCGCCCGGCGCGCCCCTGGAAGATCACGCGCACCGGCACGCCGGCGCGTGTGACGAGCGCGCCATCAGGGAAGCGGCGGCCGCGCCAGAGGGTGGTCAGCTGCGCCTCGGTGAGGCGGGCGGGAGGTTGGTCGTTGGAGGTTGGAGGTTGGACGGGCGAGGACGCGGCGGGTTCTTCTTCCGCCGCGATCGCGGCGACTTCGTAGTGCGCGCGTTCGTCCGCGATGACGAGCGTCGCCGTGCTCACGGCTTACCTGCGTCGTACTCGTAGTCTGCTTTGTCGGCGATGATCGAGAGGAGGCGGGTGCTGGCGCCGCGCGGCTGGTAGACGCCGGTCTCCCATTCGCTGATCGTCTGCTGGCGCACGCCGAGCTCGTCGGCGAGCTGATCCTGCGTCAGCGCGAGATGCCGTCGCAGCCCGCGTACGGACGTTGCATCCCAGACGGGTTGTCGCGTCTTCGCCATGAGCGGAGGTTACACGGAACCGTGTAGAGGGGGCAAGGCAACAACAATGGCCGTTGCGAAACTCAGTCGAACAGTAGCCATTGCAGGAATACGATCTTGTAGCCAAGAATCGCATCAATGGACCAGTAGGTTCCTTGAAGGACGGCCCATATCCCCAGCAAACCACCCAGAAACGTTGATTGCCCAACCGTCGGCGTGTAGCTCCAAGCAAGCCAACGCCACCGCCCGGTGTACCGCTTCTTGGTGGCGGCTTGGATGTTCACGTAGTATCCATGAATTCCCACGCCGACCTCGCCGAGTCGCGTCTGAGCCTGCCCCACTTTTCCGGACACCTAGACTGTTGGCGAACAGCCACAGAGAAAGGAGTCCAGGATGGCCACGAGGTATCCACGAGAGTTCCGGCAGCAGGCGATCGAGCTGGTGCGGCTGGATGCACAGCCCATCACCCGGATTGCACACGACCTCGGCGTCTCCGATCAGACGCTCCGCAACTGGGCGAAGCAGGCCGACATCGATGAAGGCCGTCGCGGTGGCGTGACGACTGATGAGCATGCGGAGATGGTGCGGCTGCGCCGTGCCAACCGCGTGCTGGAGATGGAGAACGAGATCCTGAAGCGCGCGGCGGCCTTCTTCGCGCGGGAGAACGTCCTCCCAAAATGACCTTCCGGCTGGTCCAGGAATTTGCCGCGGACGGCGTGCGCGTCGCGGTGACTTGCCGGGTATTGTGTGTCTCGACGTCGGGCTACTACGACTGGCGCGAGCGTCCCGCGTCGGCGCGTGCAGCCGCTGATACGGCGCTCACCGCACAGATCCAGGCGATCCACACCATGTCGCGCGGGTCGTACGGCGTGCCGCGTGTGCACGCGGAACTGCGGCTGGGCTGTGGCGTCCGCTGTGGCCGCAAGCGCGTCGCGCGGCTGATGCGCAGCGTAGGCTTGCAGGGAATCTACGTCCGGCGGCGGAGGCGGGGCTGCCCGGCACCGCCCGTCCACGACGATCTCGTGCGCCGGCACTTCGTCGCCGACGCGCCGAACCGGCTCTGGCTCACCGACATCACCGAGCATCCGACGCGCGAGGGTAAGGTCTACCTGGCGGCGGTGCTGGATGTCTACGGACGACGCATCGTCGGCTGGTCGATCGCCGACCACCTGCGAGCGGAACTCGTCGTGGACGCCCTGGAGATGGCGCGCTGGCGGCGACGCCCAACCCCTGGGCAGACGGTGCTGCACTCGGACCGCGGCTCGCAGTACACGTCGTGGGCCTTCGGCCACCGGCTGCGCGACGCGGGCCTGCTCGGATCGATGGGCCGCGTCGGCTCCGCGTACGACAACGCGATGATGGAGTCCTTCTTCAGCACGCT
>JANXYW010000374.1 GCA_025355835.1 Chloroflexota bacterium | reverse complement strand
CTAGTCAGGACGGCGGCGGCGGCGGAAACGTGGACGATGCGGCCCCACCGATTCATCCCGTCCTGGGCGAATCCACGAAGCCGCGCGCGGTTCACGCCGTCCCCGTCGACAACGCGCCCGCGGCGCGCATTGTCATCAATGAGGTCATGTACGATCCGGACGGGGCGGCTGACCCGGCAGCGGCAGAGTGGGTCGAGCTCTACAACGCCGGCAATACCCCAGTCTCTCTCGCGGGTTGGTCGCTAACAGACGCCGCTAGCAACGACA
This sequence comes from Chloroflexota bacterium, assembly GCA_025355835.1. Classification (GTDB taxonomy): domain Bacteria; phylum Chloroflexota; class Dehalococcoidia; order DSTF01; family JACRBR01; genus JANXYW01. Next base: position 5,069 of record JANXYW010000374.1, on the reverse strand, counting down.
CAATCCCATCGGGCGTGATCGAGTCGCACGGGTACGTCGTAGTTGCCGCTTCGGATAGCTTTCGCACAAACAATCCTGGATTCACGGGCGCTTACGTCGTGCTTGGCGGCCGCATCGGTAACTCGCTCGGCAACCATGGTGACCGCCTCATCCTGCGCGACGCGAGCGGCGCGACCACCGATGCGATCTCGTGGGGAACCGACACGTCGATCCTCAAGCCGGCGATCGTCGATGTTCCATCGGGCCACTCCATCGAACGTCGAGCTGCCGGTGCAGATCACGATCTGGCGAGCGACTTCGTCGACAACCTACATCCGTCGCCCGGTGGGCCGTTCGTCGCGAACGCGGCGCGACAAGCGCCGAAGGCGACCTCCAACCAACCTCAGGCGCTGCCGGGCGGCCAGCGGTCGCTGGACTGGTTGATATGGGCAGTGTCCGGGCTAGCCGCAGTCGCATTCGCGGTTGCCGTCGCGTGGCGAGTGGCGCCTGCCCTCTCCCAGCGAATGCGGCGCCAGGCATGAACGAACGGTTACAGAAGATCCTCGCGCGCGCAGGTCACGGTTCACGCCGCGGCGCTGAAGCGCTGATATCCGGTGGACGCGTGCGCGTCAACGGCATCGTCGTGAGCGAGCTCGGCGCGCAAGCGGACGCCGATCTCGATCGTATCGAGGTCGATGGCGTCGCAATCGCGACCGCATCCGCGCACATCTACCTTGCGATGAACAAGCCTGCCGGAATCCTGACGACCGTCACCGACCCGGAGAACCGCCGCACGGTGATCGACATTCTGCCACCGGGGCTGCCGCCGCACGTCTTCCCAATCGGCCGCCTCGACCGCGACACCGAAGGTCTGCTGCTGTTCACGAACGATGGCGAGTTCGCGCACCGCATGGCGCACCCGCGCTACGAGATCGACAAGGAATATGTGGCGCTGATTCACGGCATGATCGAGCAGGCCGCGCTCGATGAACTGCGCACGGGTGTGATGATTGAAGGTAAGCCAACAGCACCTGCGACCGTCGAGCCCTCACGCGCACCCGAGGGATACGCCACACCGACCGGCCACATGTGGCTGCGGCTCGTCATCCACGAAGGACGCAAGCGACAGATCCGACTCATGTGCGGCTCTGTCGGCCACCCGGTCAAGACACTCGTCCGAACGCGGATCAGCGGCGTCACTCTCGCGCGCCTCGCGCGCGGCAAGACGCGCGTGCTCTCGCCGCGAGAAGTAGGCGACTTGCGCGCGCAGGTGGGTCTTACGTCCTGACTGAACGACCGCACACGCGCGTTGCCGCGACGGCGGGTACACTCGTGCGATGCAATCCGTAGCTACGATCGCCATCGACGGTCCGGCCGCCTCCGGTAAGAGCGCCGTGGGCGTCGCGCTCGCTCGCCACCTCGGCTATCGATTCTTTGATACCGGTGCGATGTATCGCGCCGTCACCTGGCTCGCGCTGCGCCGCGGCATCGACGTGCATGACGGACCGGCGCTCGCTGCGCTCGCGCACAGCACCGACGTGGCCGTCCGCGATACGCCGGATGACGCGATCGAGCCAACGGGCGTGATCGTCGACGGACAGGACGCCACGCCGCATCTGCGAGAAGCCGAGGTGGAGGCGAATGTGTCGCTTGTTTCGCGGGTTCCGGCCGTGCGCGAAACGCTCGTGCGTATCCAACGCGAGCTTGCCGGCGCTGGCAGCGTGGTTATGGCAGGCCGCGACATCGGAAGCGTTGTGCTGCGCGACGCCGGCCTGAAGGTCTACCTCGACGCCTCGGTGGCGGTGCGCGCTCGGCGACGGGCGGCGCAGATGCGCGAAGCCGGCCTTGAGCCGAACCTTGAAGCCCTGATGGCTGATTTAGCGCGACGCGACGGCATCGACAGCAGCCGACAGGCGTCGCCGTTGACCGCCGCGCCGGATGCTGTGATCATCAACACGGATACGCTGACGATTGAGGAGGTGGTGCGACGCATCGAAGCACTGGCACACGCATGATCTGGCGCGTCGTCCCGGTTTCGTACTGGGCGGTTGTCGCGCTCATCCGGCTCTGCACGTTTCTCTACGTGAAGGGGCCGTATGTCACAGGCCGCGAAAACGTACCCCCGACGGGCGGCGCGATCCTCGTCTCAAACCATCTGAACAACGCCGACCCATGCATCATTCCCGGCGCGCTGAACCGCCGCATCATCACGATGGCGAAGAAAGAGATGTTCAAGTGGCCGGGGGTTAGCCTGGTCTTCCGATTCATCGGCGCGTTTCCTGTCGATCGCCAGGGCGCAGATCTCTCCGCGATTCGCGAGGCGCAGGCCGTCGTGCACGACCAGCATCTGCTGCTGATGTTCCCTGAGGGCACGCGCAGCAAGGATCGCAAAATGCACCAGGGCTTCGCGGGCACTGCGCTCGTCGCCTACCGCACCGGTGCGCCGATCATCCCGATCGCCATTACGGGTACCGAGCACTTGAAGTGGCCGCTGCTGTTCTTTCGCCCGTTCATCGGCCCGCGTGTTACGATCACGTTCGGCAAGCCGTTTTACCCGCCAAAGGTCGAGCGCATCACGACGGCCGCCGCCCGCACGGCTACCGACGACATCATGCGCCACGTCGCCGAACTCCTGCCGGAGTCGTATCGCGGCGAATACGCCGCCGCAGTAGCGCAGCACGCACTCGGCGAGGGCGCGCGTGTCTAGCCGGCGAGCGGCCGCTTGCACGGGCGGCATACGGCCGAGCTTCCGATTCTGTCAACCCGCTATAGTTACCGCACGCCAGGCCACGAATCGCCTCGCGACGGAGTGCATGCATGCAAGTGATCAAGGCCAAAGAGCTGGGATTCTGCATGGGGGTGCGCCGCGCCGTCGAGATGATGGAGGGCGCCGCCGACAAGATGGGGTCCATCACGAGCCTCGGTTCCACCGTCCACAACCCACAGGTCGTCGACCAGCTGCGCAGCCGCGGCGTCGAAGTGATCGCAACGCTGGAAGCGATCGACACGCGGCCGGTGGCGATCACCGCGCACGGCGTCGGTCCGCAGGTGCTCCGCGAGCTGGAGTCGCGCGGCGCCGCTATCGTCGACACGACGTGCCCTATCGTGACGCGCGCGCAGCAGTGGGCGAAGAAACTGACGGATGAGGGCTTCGGCGTCATCATCTTCGGCGACCCCGAGCACAAGGAAGTGCGCGGCATCTTGGGCTGGGCACAAGGCAAGGTCATCACGATGAAGACAGCCGCCGAACTCGACGCGCCGCTACCCGACTGGATGCCGTCGCGCGTCGGCGTCCTTTCGCAGACCACTGAGACTGAGGGCCATTTTGCTCTCTTCGTGCAGCGGCTGCTGACCGTGCACATGGATCACATCAGCGAATTGCGTGTGATCAACACGCTCTGCAACGCCACCACGAGCCAGCAGGCGGCAACTGAAGAATTGGCACACGAAGTCGATCTGATGGTCGTAGTAGGCGGCCGCGAGAGCGCGAACACTCGCCACCTCGCGGATGTTTCGCGCGAGCAGGGTGTCGAGACGTATCACGTCGAGTCCGCGACGGAGATCGATGCTTCGTGGCTCACGGGCCGAGCTAAGGTCGGCGTGGCGGCGGGTGCATCGACTCCGGATACCGTCATCGACGACGTCGTCGCGCGACTGTACGCTCTGGCGCCGTCAACGTGATCTCGTGACCGAGGCTACACGCACCGCCCGCGACAAAGCGAATGAAGGCGGCATCATCGATGCTGTGCGCGTCGGCTCGATCGCCGCCGATCTCGGCTTACTGCCCGGTGACCGCGTGGTGTCGATCGATGGCCGCGCGTTGCGCGATGCGGTCGACGTGCAGTTCTACGGCGCCGAAGACACGATCGCGCTCGACGTGATGCGCGGGACGCAGCTGCTCCAATTCGCAGTCGAAAAGCACCCCGATGAAGATCTGGGGATCGGATTCCAGGATCCGGCGTTCGACGGCATCCGCATCTGCAATAACAGCTGTTTCTTCTGCTTCCTGAAGGGCAATCCGAAAGGCATGCGGAAGACGCTCTACGTCAAAGACGACGACTACCGGCTGAGCTTCTACCACGGCAATTTCGTTACGCTGACGAATCTCACCGATGATGATTGGACGCGTCTCGAAGAACAACGCCTCTCGCCGATCAATGTCTCCGTCCACGCGACGGAGGTCGAGCTGCGGCGCTACATGCTCGGCAACAAGATGGCGCCCGATATCTGCGAACAACTGCGTCGCCTTGGCGCGATGGGCATCCAGGCGAACACGCAGGTTGTGCTCTGCCCCGGCGTCAACGACGGCGCGGCGCTTGAGCGCACGATGGACGATCTCTCGTCGCTGTATCCGGCTGTGCAAACCATCTCGGTCGTGCCGGTCGGCGCGACGATGACGGCCGAGGAGCGCATCGTGCGTGGTGCGCACAGCGCTGAGATCGAAGGATGCACGCCCGAGTTCGCGCGTCAGATCATCGGACAGGTGACGCCGTATCAGCGACGCTTTCGCAAGGAGCACGGCCACACGCTCATCTACCTGGCCGACGAGTACTACCTCACAGCAGGCGTCGAACTACCCGGCGCGGCGCACTACGACGGCTTCGCCCAGTACGAGAACGGCATTGGCATGACGCGGTCGCTGATCGACGATTGGCGAAAAGCCCGGCGCGGGCGCGCAGGCATTCGTCTGGGCGCGCAAGGCCTCGTACGAGATATGGCGCGGCCAAGTAAGCGCGCACCGCGAACGCAGACCGGATTCTCGCGCATCTCGATCGTCTCCGGGACGCTAATCGCGCCTACACTTGCATCGCTCGGAGCAGAGTTCGCGGCGCTCACCGGCACGTCCGTGTCTGTGCACGCGATCGCAAATACGTTCTTTGGATCGCGCGTCAACGTTTCGGGGCTGCTGACGGCGGGGGACATCGAACGCCAGCTACGTGGCGCCGATCTCGGCGATCTCGTCGTGATGCCGCGCTACGCACTCGACTACACGGGCGCGCGATTCCTCGACGACCGCACGCCGGCGCAGTTGCAAGACGCGCTCGGCGTTCCGATCGCGTTCGCATCGACGCTGCGCGAGGTGTTGCAGA
>JANXYW010000373.1 GCA_025355835.1 Chloroflexota bacterium | reverse complement strand
CAGCCGAAATCGATCAGTACGCCTGATGTTGTCGAGGAGCTGCGCGCGCTCGCGCCTGATATCGGCGTCATCGCCGCCTACGGCCAGATCCTGCGACAACCCGTGCTCGACGTGCCGCGACTCGGCGTGCTGAACGTGCATGCGTCGTTGCTGCCGCGATGGCGCGGCGCCGCGCCGATCCCGGCAGCGATTCGCGCCGGCGACGCCGAGTCCGGGGCGACGATCATGCTCGTGCGGCTCGCGCTCGATGCTGGGCCGATGCTGGCTTCGGCGCGCATCGACATCGGCTCGGACGACACGACCGCAACGCTGACGCCGAAGATCGCAGCGGCGGGCGCGGAGTTGCTGCTCGACATGCTGCCGAAGTGGGAGCGCGGCGAAATCCCCGCGATCGAGCAGGACGAATCACTGGCGACGTACGCGCCGCAGATCGAGAAAGCCGATGCGCTGATCGATTGCGAACGCGAGAACGCGGTCGCGATCCGCCGCAAGGTGCGCGCGTACGATCCGTGGCCGATCGCGTACGGGTACGTAAGCGGTCAGCCGCTGCGCGTGCTCTCGTGCAGCGTCGCAGTTGACGCGCCCACGGCAGCGCCTGGATCAATCGTTCGCCACGGCGATGGGTTCGCGATCGCGGCTGCGGACGGAAGCTCAGTCGTGCCGAATATGGTGCAAGGGCCGGGCGGGAAGCCGATGCCCGTATCGGCGTATGTGCGGGGCCACGCGGAGATCATCGGGCAGCGATTCGAGACTACTCCTTCAGCCTGAAAAAGAAGCTCTCGTTTTGGTACGCAACGAGCTTGTGGTCGGGCGTCGTCGCGATCCAGGCGCGCTGCGTGAGCTGATCGGCCGTGAGATCGACGATCCACGCCTCAATATCACCTGCCGGCGTCGTCACCATCTGTTTGCCGCTGACCGTCAGCGTCACTGTTTGCGTATCACGGCGGTTCGAGAAGACGGCCGTGTACGACACCGAATAACCCTTTTCAAACTTCAGCGTGCGCCAGATGAACAGCGACGAGTCGTTGTCGTAGGCATGCTCGGGGACGCAGAGCGGGTTGCTGCGCGAACTGTCGGGCGTAGCGGAGTCGGCCGGTTTGAACGTGTTCTGCTTGATCCGCACTATACGCTTCGACGAGCAGTCCTTGTCGACGTCCTCGTAGCTGGCGTCGGCGACGCGCCGCTGATCCTTATCGCTAATCGAATGTACGTTGGCAAGCGGCTTCAGCGTCGTCCCATCGACGGTGCTCACGGACTCATCTGCGTTGCCGGAATCGTCGGTCGTGCGTTGCATTAGCACGAACGCGTCCTCCTTCTTTGCGATCGAGAGGACGGTCGTGGCCTTCAGCTTGTTGTTCTCGCGCAGTTCGTACGTGTGCGATTCGGGCGCGGTCCACGGGATCTGCGTCACGATGTCCGTGTGCGCTGGACCGTTGACGGTCGAACCGCAGCCTGCGATTGTTGCGGCGAAGACGCTGCCTATGGCGATCAATGCGATGCGCGAACGCCAGCCATGCCTCACTCGTCCGCCTTTCGCTTTGAATATTATCTCGATCATGCGAGCACAGACGCGGCGTGGCGCACGCGCTCGAGTGCCTCTTCGATGTCGCTACGTTCGATGCCGTAGTGCGTTACCATGCGCAGACGCGTCGGCGCGGTGATGGTCGACAGCACGCCGGCGTGCTTCATCGCGCGCGCGAGGCCGAGCCAGTCGCCGCGGACACCGAAGATGACGATGTTCGTGTCGATGCTCTCTGGGTCCAATTCGACCATCGGCAGTTCGGCGAGGCCGCGTGCCAGCAGCTTCGCGTTCGCGTGATCGTCAGCGAGCCGATCGACCATGTGTTCGAGCGCGTACACGCCGGCCGCCGCGATGATGCCGCCCTGCCGCATGCCGCCGCCGACCATCTTGCGCATCTTGCGCGCCCGCGCGATGAAGTCACCCGAGCCGCACAGCACGGAGCCCACGGGCGCGCCGAGCCCTTTCGACAGGCAGAAGCCAATCGAATCGACGGGCGCGGACAGCGCGGCGACGGTCGTATCGAGCGCCACCGCCGCATTGAAGATGCGCGCGCCGTCGATGTGGACGCGGACGCCGTGTCGGTGCGCGACATCGGAGAGCGCGGCGATATCGTCCGCCGGGATCGCTGCACCGCTGCAGCGGTTGTGCGTGTTCTCGATGCAGAGCAGCGACGTTGTGGGCGTGTGCACATTCTCGCCGCGGATGACGGATTCGATCGCGACCGGATCTATACGGCCGCGCTCGTCGTTCTGCACTTCACGAAGCTGCACGCCCGCGACGCCGGCGGCGCCTGCGACCTCGTAGTGGAGGATGTGCGACTCGCTGCCGACGATCGCCTCGTCGCCGCGACCGCAGTGCGAGAGGACAGCGACGAGGTTGCTCATGGTGCCGCTGGCGACGAAGAGGGCAGCTTCTTTGCCGGTGCGTTCGGCTGCCATCGCTTCCAGGCGGCGGATCGTCGGGTCTTCGCCGAAGACGTCATCGCCCACCGGCGCGGACGCCATCGCCTGGCGCATCTCGTCGGATGGCACGGTGACGGTGTCGGAGCGGAGGTCGATGATGCGGGGGTCACTCATGGGCGGTCGCCGGCCAAAGCGTCTGGAAGCCTTCGCCGCTGCGGATGGCCGCGACTTCGACCTGGCGCTCTTCCTCAACGAGCTGGCGGAGGGCCTCGTCGCACAGCGCGGCCGTTTCGGGCCAGCCCAGCTCGACCAGCTTGCGCGCCATGTGGTCCCAGAGTCCCGCTTCGGCGAGCGCGCAGGCGTGGCGCGGCCACTCGAACGTGAGGATGCGCTCCGGCGAGCGAAAGCTCGGTCGCATCACCTTCAGGCTGCGGAATCTTTCCTGCGCGTTCGCCGCGGGCGGCACGACCTTCACGAGCGGCCCGAAGCGGTCGCTCGTGCGGCGATCGACGAGGAGCCGACGGTCGGTGAGGGCGAAGCGGACAATGAGCACCTCCGCCGCATCGATGACGCGGCGCACTTCGTCCAGGTCGATGCCAAAGCCGACGCTCATGTGATTCCTCGCACAAGCATTCTAGATTCGACACGAGGCGCGGACAAGCGACGCTCATAGTGCACCGTCCCGTCGCGGTCGCCCCGACGCCAAGCGGAATCGCAATCGCTATCAATGCCTGTACCCGCAGAGCTTCCGCTCCGCCGAAGGCGCCGAACCACGCCGATCGGCACGGTTCACACGCCAAATGACCGGGTGGTACATCCAACTCGCCTCCACCGCCATCGCCCAATGCCATCTACGACACCTCCCGAAACTTCGTGCCCTCCGTGCCTCCGTCGCGAATCTCGCAGCGCGCGGTGCGTGTTCGTAACGGCGAGCCGTCGTACCATGCACTCTCTACAGTGCAAGAGAAAGGATCTCACTCTATGGAACTCCGACCGCTCGGCCGCACCGGCGTCAAGGTCAGCAGTCTCTGTCTGGGCTGCATGATGTTCGGCGGCAAGACGGAACCCGACGATTCGTACGCCATCATCGACAAAGCGCTCGATCAGGGGATCAACTTCATCGACACGGCGAACGTGTACAGCATCGGGCGCAGCGAGGAAGTGACGGGCGAGGCGCTGCACCGCAACGGTCGGCGCAATCACGTCATCCTGGCCACGAAGGTGCACGGCGTGATGAACAGCGAAGACCCGAACATGCAGGGCAACTCGCGCCGTCACATCATCGAGCAGTGCGAGGCATCGCTGCGGCGGCTCAAGACGGACTGGATCGACCTGTACCAGATCCATCGCCCGCAGTCGGACATCCCCATCGACGAGACGCTGCGAGCGCTTGACGATCTGATCCGCTCAGGCAAGGTGCGCTACATCGGAAGCAGCACCTACGGAGCGTGGCAGCTCGTGGAGTCGATCTTCATCGCGAAAGAGCTGGGGACACACCGCTTCATCTGCGAGCAGCCGCCGTACAACCTGCTGGACCGCCGCATCGAGCGCGAACTGCTGCCGATGGCGCGGACGTACGGCATGGCGATCATCCCCTGGAGCCCGCTCGCCGGCGGCCTCCTGAGCGGCAAGTACAAGCGCGGGCAGGAGCCGCCGGAGGGCGCGCGCTTCGCTGACACCAGCAACCCGATCTACCGCGCGCGCCTCAACGACCGCATCTACGACGTCATCGAAGGTCTACAAACGATCGCCGACGCGAAGGGCTGCAGCATTTCGCAGCTGTCGCTGGCGTGGGTTCTGGCGCAGCCGGGCGTCACGAGTCCGATCATCGGGCCGCGCACGATGGAGCAGTACGAAGACAACATGAAGGCGCTCGATGTCGAGATCACGGACGACGACCGCAAGCAGATCAACCGCGTGATCCGCCGCGGCGACAGCGTCGCGCCGTTCTACGAATCGGACTTCGGCCCGCACCAGTACCGGTAGGCGCAATCGGCGAGCAGACTAGACGAACGGGGCGGTAGGCGAACGAGTCGCGCCCGCCCCGTTCGTTTCCCCCGAACTAGGGGAATCGCGACGGGCATGCGCAATTCGCGTGGCCTAGAACAGTATCTCAAAGCCCTCGCGCACGAAATCGTGATCGTGCGTGAGGATCTGGCGAATGTCGTGGTCGCCGCAGATGATCATGGAGGAGCAGTCGGCGATGCTGTACTGCTACGACGTATCAGGCAACGTGAGTAGCTGGCCAAAGGCTGCCTGGGCCACAGTGTGCAGATCGTCCCGTTCGTCGATCATGGCGACATAGAAGGCGGAATCGACGAAGACGTTGGGCAATTAGTCCTGCCGAGCTGTGCCGTCGAGGTAGTGGTCGAAGTTCCTCGCGGCGTCGCGCGGCATGCGCTCGCGCTCGTCCGCAGGGATAGATCGAAAGAGCGTGGTCATCTGACGCCAGAACTCCTCGGGCGGAACCGCTTTCGCCGACGCTCGGTCTATGGGTGTGCGACGCTTGCGAACGGGCTTTCGGATCGTCATACGTGAAGTATAGCCGTTTCCGATTCCTATCCTCGCGAAGAACAACGTCGATCCGGGCCAGCCGCAGATCATGCCGATCCGCAACATCATCAAGGGCTAGCAGAGCCGCACCAACATTCGAGCGCTCGAAGGGGTGGCCCACCCGGCCACTCCTTCGCCGTGTTCTTCTACGTGCTCGTAGTGCTCTCCGTGGATCGTCGCCCTACAATGCGTACGCAACGCAAGGAGCAACACCATGATCCCCACACAACCATTCGGCAACACCGGCCACGAGAGCACGCGCACGATCTTCGGCGCCGCAGCGCTCTGGGGCGCGAGCGAGGAGGAGGCCGAGCGCACCCTCGAACTGCTCGACGCGCACGGCATCAACCACATCGATACGGCGGCGATCTACGGGCGCTCGGAGCGCCGCGTCGGCGGCTGGATGCCGGCGCACCGCGATCGATTCTTCCTTGCCACGAAGACCGGCGAGCGCACGTACGAGAAGGCGAAAGCGGGCTTCGAGCACTCACTCGAACGGCTTCAGACGGACCACGTCGACCTGCTCCAGCTGCACAACCTCGTCGACGAAGGCGAATGGGAGACGGCGCTCGGACCGGGCGGTGCGCTGGAGTACGCGATCGAGGCGCGAGCGCAGGGTCTGACGCGCAACATCGGCGTCACCGGTCACGGCGTCACTGTTGCCGCGATGCACCTACGGAGCCTCGAGCGCTTCCCGTTCGATTCGGTGCTGCTGCCGTACAACTACGTGATGATGCAGAACCCGCAATACGCCGCCGACTTCGAAGCGCTCTCGAAAGTCTGCGCCGAACGCAGCATCGCGTTTCAGACCATCAAGGGCATCACGCTCGGCCCGTGGAACGAGAAGGAGCACACGCACGGCACCTGGTACGAGCCGCTCTCCGAACAGGTGGACATCGACCGCGCCGTCCACTGGGTGCTCGGCCGCCCCGGCGTCTTCCTCAACACCGCCGGCGACCTGAAGCTGCTGCCGAAGGTCTTCGACGCCGCATCGCGCTACGCCGCACGCACATCGGACGATGCGATGCGCGAACTGGTGACGAAGCGCGACATGGCGCCGCTGTTCGTTTGAGGGGCGGACGTTAACCAGGAAGGACACGAAGGGGCACGAAGAGAGGAAGGGGAAGGTCGTGATGGCCTTCCCCCTTCTTCGTTCTTTTCGTGGATCGTTACCCGCGGCGGCGCCGGACTGCGCTTCCGAAGCATGCGGCGAGCACTACGCCGCCCGCGCCGAGCAGCGCGATCGGCAGCAGCAGATCGCCCAGATCAGCCTGCGTGGGCGAGCTGCCGCCGGAGCCTGTCGCGGGGAGCTTGGCGCCCGTTGCGCCCGTGGCCGGCGATGTCGTGGGGCCGCCGGTGCCGCGGCGGCCGAGGAAGATCTCGCCCGCGGCCTGGGCCGCTTCGCGGAAGTTCGGGTCGCGGAAGTCGACGGCGAGCACGCTGTCGTCGTTCCAGTACAGCACGCGGCCGGCGAAGTCGCCTGTGGCGATGCGTGGCCGCGGACCGTATCCGTTTTCGACGATCCAGTCTGTCTTGAGCGCGTCGCGATCGTCTGCGTAGTCGATCAGCACCAGCGTGGCGCCCTTGCCGCCCTTGTCGATCTTGATGATTGTTCCGCCCTTCTTCAGCCCGGCGTGGTTGACTGTCCCGGGATCGGATGTGACGGAATACCCGGCTCCCTGAAGCGCCAGCGTGTAGTCCTTGGCGCCGATAGCCGACGCGCCGGACGCGCCTACCAAAGCTGCGGTCAGCGCTGCTGCAACCGCAGCCATGCCCATGAAAGTCTTGATGTTCACCGGATGCCTCCTCGTGGCTTCTTGCTGTTTTGGTCACGTTCCCTTTGGCTGCGCATCGTCGTCGATCCTGCTGCTCCTCCTCGTGGCCTTGCCCGACTGCCGTTGCTGTCGTCGAAGCCATCATCGGCTTAGGAGGACACGTCGCACCCGACGCGACGCCAGCGCATCGACGACGCGCAGCCAACGGATGGCCCGCGCTGGGCGACGCCAGCTTCGCGCGCAGGCGTAGCCCGCGGCGGATACCAACTACGATCCTCAGCCACTCCAACCGGACTTCGTGCTCTTCGTGCTCTTCGTGGATCGTTCCCAACCGTCACGCGCAGCTATAATCCAGCACTAAGCGCCCCACCGACGACTGACGACCGACGACAGGAGACCGACAACACATGCGCGAGAACGCGACGAAGACGAAGTGGCGGCGCGGCGAGGTCACGTACGGCGCATGGCTGTCGATACCGAGCGCGTTCTCGGCGGAGACGATCGCGCACGCCGGGTTCGACTGGGTCTGCATCGATATGCAGCACGGCGTCATCGACTACCAGGTTGCGGTGACGATGCTGCTGGCGCTGGGCACCGGCGACTGCACGCCGATCGTGCGGGTGCCGTGGAACGAACCGGGGATCATCGGCAAGATGCTGGACGCCGGCGCGATGGGCATCATCGTTCCGATGGTGAACAGCGTCGAGGAGGCGCACGCCGCCGTCGCGGCCTGCCGCTATGCGCCGGTGGGCGCCCGTAGCTACGGGCCGACGCGGGCGACGCTGTACGCCGGCGACGACTACTTCAGCCATGCGAACGAGCAGGTGGCCTGCATCCCGATGATCGAGACGAAGCGCGCGCTCGACGGCCTCGACGCAATCCTCGACGTGCCCGGCATTGACGCGGTGTACGTCGGGCCGTCCGACATGAGCATCACGCTGGGTTTGCCGCCCGGCATGGACAATGGCGGCGCATTCGAGGAAGCGCGCCTTCGCATCGCAGCCGCGTGCTCAAAGCGGGGCATCGCCCCCGGCATCCACGGCCACGCCGCGCTTGCCGCGAAGCACGCCGCGGCCGGCTACCAGATGATCACGATTCACAGCGACATCGCCGCAATTGCCTCGGGTGCTGCGGCGGATCTAGCGCTAGTCCGCGGCGGCGTCGCGGGCCCGGCGGACAAGACGGCTTACCCCTAGCCCTATTCGCCCCTCGATGGTCATCCCGCACCGGTGGTTGTCATCACTGAGCAAAGCGCAGCATCTTCTCCATTCAACGCGCAAGACCACCGCGCACGCGTCCGAGATGCCGAGTTGCGCAGCGCACACCTCCCGGTCGGCCCCACCGCCTCGGGCTTTACCAACTGTTTACGCTGCGGCTGCGATCTCCGCTTGACGTCGCGACGGCCACGGCCCGATACTCGCACAAGCTTCAAGTTGGAGGGACGCAGGGATGGTTCGACGCATGGCGCTGTTGGTCGTTGTTGTCGGCGCGCTTGCGCTCGCGAGCGGAGGCGCGCTCCGACAGGCGCGGTCAGCGGAGGTCCCGCCGCAGACAGCGATCCGCGCTGCGCCTCTGCTGTCGTACGAGTCCTCGCCCTTCGGCTTTCTGCCGGCCAGCATCGGCCAGATACCGAATCAGTCGTTCGCCGAGGCGCAGGACATCGGCGTGCGCTGGGATCGGACCTCGAAGGCGATGTATTGGAACGAGATCCAGCCGGATATCAACGTCGCGTCGTTGAACTTCACGCTCGCGGATCTGCGCGCTACCGGTATCCCGGCGGGGATGAACGTACTCCAGAACATCGACGTAGAGAACCGCCTGAGCCCCGTCGGCTACTCGCAGCCCGGCTCATACATGCCGATCGACGTCGCGAAGTACCAGGCGTTCGTCACCGCCACCGTCGAGCGCTACGACGGCGACGGCGTCGGCGATGTCGCGAATCTGCAGGCGCCCGCGAAGTACTGGCAGGTAAGCAACGAGATCGGTGGCTACTCGCACTACGCGCAGTTCCTCGGACTCACATACACCGCGATCAAGGGCGCGTGCGCGGACTGCACCGTGCTCATCGGCGGCGTCGGCGGCATGCCGAACAACTACATCAACAACTTCAACAGCGTGTACCTCCCGATCATCACCGCGCTGAACGGCCTGTACATGGACGTCTTCGACTTCCACTGGTACGGCAACGCGACCGGCGACTACCGCCGCATCGATGAGGCGTTGCCGTCGATTCGCGCGGCGCTAGATGCGCACGGCTTCTCCGCCACACCAATCTGGGTCACCGAGATGGGTACGTACTCCGGAGACCCGGCGGAGAACCCTCAGGTGCAAAGCTGGCCGTTCCAGACGGAGGAGCAGCAGGCCGGCGATCTCCTCAAGCGGTATGTCTACTCGCAGGCATCGGGCATCAAGAAGATCTTCTCGGCGTTCGGGCTGATCGAGGGTTGGGACAACAAGAACAACTACTTCAACCACACCGGACTGATCTATGACGGCCAGGACGCCTTCGACCGCGGCAACGGCGTGAAAAAGGTGGGCTACTACGGCTACAAATTGATGACAGGCAAGCTCGAAGGCTCGACCTATGGCCAGACGCTCGGCGGGCTGCCGCAGTACGTGTACGGCTACGCGTATCACCGGGCTGGCGCCGCCGACATCGACGTCATCTGGTACGACGACTTCGCGGGCGGAACGGCGACGCACGACGCCACATTCAGCATCGCCGGCACGTCAGCGCTCGTCACCAACGCCATCACCGATCAGCAGGGGAACATCACGTCGCAGACCCTGCCGGTAACCGGCGGTTCGATCACGCTGACGCTCGGCCAGAGCCCCGTCTTCGTTGAGCCCGCCGCCAGTCCCTCTGTGGGGGGCATCGCCGAGAAACCGGACGTGCGGCCGATCCAGAATGCGCAGCATCCGTCCCACGCGTCACCGTTGCCGTTCATCATCGCCGCAGCCGGCTTGCTCGCCGTGCTGACGGCTGGAGTCGCAGCAATGGCGGGCCGACTCCGGCTCCGCTAGTGTAGTGCTTCTAACAGGGTGCTGAACAAGTCACCCGACGGCGTGTGGACGTCAATGCGGGGCGGCGATCTGCATCCGCACGGTTCCGTGCCAGCGGCTCTCACGCATGCATGGCGCGCAGCGCCTCGATCAACTCGGCCGTCCTCGGGTGGTCGCCAGAATGCTTCGCGTAGCGCGCGTAGCGCACGATTCCGTCACGGTCGATGATGAAGGTCGCGGAGAGCTGATACACGTCCTCGCCGAACGCTTCGACCCGGTGGCCCTTGCGGAAGGCGCGCACTCCACTCGCCCACGTCGCGGGCCCCATCACCTGCATCGCCGAGCCGCGCTTGATATCGAACGCGTTGTAGCCGTCCTTCTTCGGATCAGCCAGGCAGGGAAAGGGCACATGAAATCGAACGCACAGCGCGTGCGCTTGCTTCGGCTCGCCGTGCGCCACCGCCACGATCTGCCCACCCGCCGCCTCGATGTCGTTGGCGCTCTCACGGAGCGCCTCCAGGTATTCCCGGCAGAAGGGTCAGCCGAAGTGGCGCAGGAACGCCACCACCACGGGCCTCTCGCCCCAGTAGCGCGCGAGTCGCACCTGCTCGTCGTCCCGCAATCCGAACAGGACGTCCGGCGCGGCATCACCAACACTCAACGACATGGGATGTCACCTCTCGCGCTGCTCGCGCTTCACTCCCCGGCAACTTGCAGCATACCTACTTGCGCCCGAATAGCCGCGACAGAAGACCACCACTCGCGGCAGGCGCGCCGACGACGGGTCGGACCATCGCAGCCGGCGCCGGCGCGTAGCGACTCAGGCTTGCGCCCAGCGCCGCGTCGGATTGAAACCCGCCTAGCCGCGTCACGGACTCGCCGTCGCGAAAGAGCACGAGCGTCGGCACGCTCGAAACGCGATAGCGGCGCGCCGTCTCCGGATTGCCTTCCGTGTTGAGCCTGCCGAAGACGATGCGCCCCGCGTATTCCTTCGCGACACGCTCGATCACCGGCGCGACGGCTTTGCAGGGGCCGCACCAGTCGGTGTAGAAGTCGACGAACACGAGCTCGGCGCCACGCAACGCCTCCTGGAATGTGTCGTCGTACAACTCACGCACACGCTTCGCCATCGATTGCTCCTACGAACGATCGGCCCTCTGCAGATGCATCGGCCGACTGGCGGTCAGGCGCGCATCTCGTTTCGGGCGGTGGTGGGCCGCCGAGGTTGCGCGGAAAGCACCGGGACGTCGCACGCCGCCGGGCGGCCACGCGGGGCCGCCCCCTACGGGTGGTGTGCCCGCTACGACGCCACGATGCGATTCGCTTCTTCCACCGCTGCTACGCCGTTCTGGCTGGCGACGGCGCTTGGCAGTTCCGCGCGCGACGGCAGCTTCACGAAGCCTATCTGCAAATCGCCGGTGTTGCGCGTGAGGAATCCGGCCTCGCACACGGCGAGGTAGTACTCCCACATGCGGATGAAGCGCGTATCGAAGCCGAGCGCGCGCACCTCCGACAAGCGCGACATGAAGCGCCCGCGCCACTCATGCAGCGTCAGCGCATAGTGCGCGCCGATGTCTTCGAGTCCGTCAATCTGCAAATCCGTCCGATGCAGCGCACGCTCGATCTCTGAGATCGATGGGAGCATGCCGCCGGGGAAGATGTACTTCTGCACCCAGTTGACGCCATCGCGCACCGGGATGAAGGCTCGATCTGGCAGGCTGATCGTTTGCAGCGCCACGCGGCCGCCCGGCTTCAGCGCGCGGTCGCAGGCCTGGAAGAACGCCTCGAAGTACTCGGCGCCAACCGCCTCGAACATCTCGATGGAGACGATGGCGTCGTACTGGCCGTCGATGTCGCGATAGTCGCAGAAGCGAATCTCGACGCGCTCGGACAGCCCCGCCTGTTCGACGCGTTCTCGCGCCAGCGCGAACTGCTCTTGCGAGATCGTGATCGCTGTGACGCGACAGCCGTAGCGCTCCGCGGCGAACATCGCGAAGCCGCCCCAGCCGCTGCCGATCTCCAGGACGTGGTCGCCGCGCGTGATGCCCGCGCGCTCGCACAGCATCCGATACTTGTTGCGCTGTGCGTCGGCCAGCGGTTGGTCCGGCGACGAGAAATAGGCGGACGAATACGTCATCGTCTCGTCGAGGAAGAGCCGGAACAACTCGTTGCTGAGATCGTAGTGGGCGTGGATGTTGTCCTTCGCCTGCTCCTGCGTGTTGCGGCGGCCGCGGTGCAGGCGCACGTTCTTCAATTTCGATGCGCGGCTCATCCAGGTCGAACTGAACTTCACATGACGGCGATTCTCGACACTAAGCTCCATCAGCGCGACGAGATCGTCGCTGTCCCACAGACCGTCGACGTACGCCTCGCCGACGCCGACCTCGCCATGTAGCAGCACGCGTGAGAAGAATTCATCGTCGTGAATGCGCAGCGTCGCCTTCGGCGTCGCGCCCGGCGTGCCGAAGATGCGGCGCTTGCCGCCGGGAAGCACCGCCGTCAGTTCGCCTTCGCGCATGACAGACGCCGTGCGCATGATGACGCGCTTCGCCATCTGCGCCGCGAGGAATCGTCCCGGAGATTTCATCCCCCCGCCTCCTCGTGTGCGTTGTGCGAATGGAACTTCACGCCGCGCAGCCACAACTTCAGCCCCTGCCAGTGGATCAGCCCGATCGTCTTCACCGTCATCAGCGGATAGCGCGCCAGCATACGGGCGACGTTCGCGTTCGTCAGCGGCCGCGGCTTGATGCGGAGCTGCGCCTGAAAGAACAACTCGTCGCCCTGATACTCGTCGATGCGCAGGTCGTACGCGCCGCCGGCGCCCTCGCGGCACTCGAACACGTAGCGCGCATCCATATCGATGAACGGCGACACATACAACACCTTGTCCATGTGCGACGTGTAGACATCGCC